>REEG01000124.1 GCA_007695195.1 Gemmatimonadales bacterium
TCCCGAATCATGGAACCCGCTTGCCAGGTGGCGCCCGATCCAACCGGGTCCTGCGTCACGGAGGATATAGAATGACGCTCAGGGAACTGTTCACCTCCGAGACTGTGGAGTTGAACCTCCAATCCGACACGAAAGACGACGTCCTGAAGGAACTCATCGGGCTTCTGGGCCTCGATGAGAAGTCCGAGGGCATCCTGTTCAAGACGCTGAAACGCCGGGAGAACCTGGGGTCCACCGGCATCGGCAAGGGGATCGCCATTCCCCACTGCCGCTCCCTTGTGGTGAACGAGCTCCGGCTCGCGTACGGCCGCAAGCCCGGCGGTCTCGACTTCCAGGCCATCGACGATGCTCCTGTGCACAACTTCTTCCTGATTGTCGCCCCGCCCCTGGAAGTTTCCAATCAGTACCTTCCCGTGCTGGGAAAGATCGCCCAGTTCGCCAAGGATCCTGACATTCCGGAGGTACTGGCCGGAATCGAAGAGCCGGGAGACTTCCTCAAGCTCCTTGAGGAACGCGCCTCCTGATCCCCATCGCCCCACAGGTCATGTCGAACACCCTACTGAATCCGCAGCTCTCCATCCTTCTCGAAATCCAGGACATGCGGGCTCAACTCCGCGAGCTTGGTAGCGCGGAGGGATCGGCTCCTATGGAGCAGGAGCATTTCAATATCGACCTCGATGAGGCGAAACAGCATCTGGAAGAGAAGATCGGGGAGATGGTGGGAGAACTCTCACCCCAGATCAGAGCCCGGTACAACCGCATCGCTCCCAACCGGGACCGGGTGGTGGTCCCGGTGATCCACGGCGTGTGCTACGGGTGCTTCGTCTCCATCCCCACCGCCACGGCAGGCGACCAGGGGGTCCATCAGGTGGTGCGGACCTGTGAGAACTGCGGGAGCTTCATTTATGTGAAGCCCTGAGGCGTTGAGTCATGAGGCGACGGCTCTGCCGGTAGCCGAGGGTCTCCCTAGCGACTCACGAACATCTTCAAGTTCTGGGACCGCCCATTCACCGTCATTTCGAGAATATACACACCGGAAGGCACCTGGGCGCCATTCCGGTCCCGGCTGTCCCAGAAGGCTTCATGCCGCCCGGGCCGGGTGTATTCCAACTCCACGACGGGTGCCCGATCTCCCAGCGGGTGGTTGAGAGCCGTGGGCGAGGCGACAAACTGGAGGAGGATGTTGTAGATCCTCATGGAAACCCTGGCGGGTTGCCCCTCCACAAAGACTTCGTCGAAGAGCTCGAACGGAATCCGAGTCGCCGGGTTGAAGGGATTCGGATAGTTCTGCTCCAACTTGAAGCCGGCCTGCGCCGCGGCCTGGTCATCGTCCACCCGTTCCTGCGATGCGGCCTCACCGTTGAGGGGGGCCACCAGCAGGAGGGGGAGGAGGGCAAAGAGGACGCAGAGGCTGCGTCTCATCCACGCCTCCAATTTCAAGATGTGATTCAGTATCAGAAGAGCGAATAGCCCTCCGGTTTCAGGGTCGGACGTGTGCTTTCTTTCCTGAAGATATACGCCTGGATTCGTGCGGGGTCAAGGAACCCTTGACGATTGTCTTGCAACAAGCCAATGACAACCGCTCCGGCCCGTTACCGGTCTCCCTTTTCCAAGGCGGCGCGAAGGAGGTCCATGGCTCGGAACGGAGCATTCGGAGCCAGGTGCCCCAGGGCAAAGGCTTCCAGCAGGGAGAGGTGAACGGCGCTCCCCCGAAGTGGGGTGGGCGGCGTCCCGGCCAGGAGGCGTCTCAGATCGTCCCGTGCTCCCGGGCCAAGCCGGGAACCTGCGCCATTCCGGCCGCAGGCTTCGCATAGAAGGCCCCCCTGAAGGGCGCTGAATCGGAGAAGGCTTCCATCTCCGGCGCCGTCCGCTGCGTCATCCGTCTCCAGCCCTGCCCCGCACCGGACGCATGAGTCGAGTTCCGGAGCAAATCCCAGGCAGGCCAGAATGCGCCATCCAGCCGAAATAAGCACCCCTGCCACAGATCTGCTCTCCACATCCACCAGTCGGTCCATGGCGCGACCCACCTCCAGAAAGAGGGTCGGACTCCCCTCTTCCAGTGCATGGACCAGGAGCATCTCCGCAAGAAGTGAGGCACCGGAGAAGCGAACCAGATCGGAACCCAGGGCCTGCCGCGACCGCAGCACCTTGAGCTCGGTGAGGGTCTGGAGATCCCGGTGAGGTCGGAAGGAGTAGACGATCTGCACCTGATCGAAGGTATCCACGGCCCCCTCGCCTCGTCCGACCTTTCGACGGAGCCCCCGGGCCATGAGGGGAAGAACCCCCCGACCGGGCGTCAGGACCCGCAGAACCCTTGAGGTCTCGGAGTAGGCATGGGAACGGAGGAGGATCCCCTCCTCCTGCGAGAAGCTCACCGGTCGCCCGGTGACTTCGGGCCCGCACCCCGCCCGGCAGGTTCCGCGTCCTCCCCGGTGGAAGCCGCGCCGAGGAGACGCAGTTCGTCCATCAGTTCGCTCCGCCGCGCTTCGTACGCCCGCGCCTCCTCCGGAGGAAGCGCGTCCCTTCCTTCCACGGAATCATCCAGGCGGGCGATCTCCAGGAGGACTTCCCGGCGGCGGTGGGCGGCGGCCCGTGGGGAATCCGCCGCAGCACTCGGGGAAGGACTCGGCGGCAGGTCCGGTCCACGGCGTCCCACGGCCCACACTCCAACACCGAGCAACACCACTGCGAGTCCCACCACAACCCAGACAAGAGCCCCTCCTTCATCGTCCTGACCCGGCTCCACACGAACCACAAGCTGCGTGAGCCCTTCGCCCACCCACCTTCGGTAGAGCGAACCAGGCTCCAACTCCACCGGCTGATCGAACATGAGCGGTGGCATTTGAAGGGAGGGAGCCTCGTCGGCCACAAAGATCTCCATCAATTCCGTCACCCCGGGCATGGGGATGGAGAAATTGAGGACATCCAGCTCGTACTGGATGGCGTAGAGCTGTTCTCCCGGGGGAACCGGGCTCCGAACCTGCACCACGCCGTCCTGGAAACGCACGGCCTCGGGCGCCAGGTCACTTCGTCCCACGCGGAGGCCCCGGGCCTCCGGAGGGACAGGATACTGCCAGACCGGATAGTCCGTCTCCTCACCCGAAACCCAGGTAACGGACGAATCATTTCGGATCTGGATGAGATCGGTGACCCGCCATCCCATGGGCCCCTGGTCCACGAAGAGGCCCCGCAGCGCCACCGTGAAGGGGAGTCCGCCCTCCGGAGCCTCGCGGGTATCGAAGGTACGGACCACGTAGAGCGAATCCAGGTGAGCCGCCTCGGAGATGGGATCCCCGAAGTAGACGATTCCCTCGCGCCGTGACGAAACGAATAGAATCTCACCGGTGCCGGGGGCCGGGACCATGAGAATGGGGAAGGTGAACTCTCCTCCGGAGGCAACCCGGACCGAGTCCACCGGCCCCGCCTCTTCCGGATTCACCCGGTGAAGAATCACCGTGCCCGAGTCGGCCGGGATGGAGTCCACGTAGAGACGCCCCCGGAGTTCCGGCACCGGCTCCTGGGCTGCGACCGATCCTGGGAAGGGTGACAGCCCCCCGGCCGGCACGAGGGGGAGAAGAAGCAGGAGAAGGAGCCCCAACGCCAACGGGACCGCGGCGGATCGTGATGGGACCATCAACTCAGGGGGTGAATCGGCCGAAGTCCTCGGGATTGAGCCGCCGGAGGTGCTCCTTCAACTCCTCGGCACTCATGATGGGCTGCTCCGACTTCGGGCCTGCCGAATGTCCAGGCGTGGGCTGCGGCGGAGTGGCGGGCTTGGGAGGCTCGGGAGACACTTCCTCCTCGGAAATCTCAATGGACGCCCGTTCCAGGAGAGCGTCGTTGGCAAAGATCCGCGCATCGGTTCGGAGCGCCACGGCGATGGAGTCCGAGGGGCGGGCGTCCACGCTCACCGTCCCACCGCTGCGCTGGATGACCAATTCGGCGTAATAGGTGGAATCGGCGACGCGGGTGATGACCACCCGACTCAGCCGCCCGCCCATTCCCTTGAGGACCTCGAGGATGAGATCGTGGGTGAGGGGTCGCGAGAACTTCATATCCGCAAGATGCATGGCTATGGCGCTGGCCTCGCCCGGCCCGATCCAGATGGGAAGCACCCGCTCTCCATCCATCTCCTCGAGGATGACGACGGGCGTGTTGGATGCCCGGTCCAATCCCAGACTCTTGACCCTCACCTCGACCAGCACGACGCCTCCTGTGGAGGTGAATGCTCGCCGCGCCCGAACCCTTCCGGCTCGTGCACGTCCCCTGCTCCATGCTCAGAACCCGGCCGCGCTCTGCACGTTCCAACGCCCGGCGGTGAGCGGCGGTTCATCCGTCCAGGCCCAGCGCGACCCGCAGATCGTCCAGCCGGCTCGTCTCTTCCCAGGGAAAGAGCTTCACTTCGCGGCCGAAGCGCGTCGTCATCTCCACCTGCCGACCGAAGTGACCATAGGTGGCCGAGGGCCCGTAGATGGGACTCCGCAGGCCCAGATCCTCGATGATGGCGGTGGGGCGAAGGTCGAAGACCTGCCGCACCGCCTCCGCGATCCGGTCGTCGTCCACCGCCCCCGTGCCCTGGGTGTCGACCCACAGACTCACCGGTTCGGCCACCCCGATGGCGTAGGCGATCTGGATCTCGCAGCGCCGAGCCGCGCCGGCCGCCACCACATGCTTGGCGACCCAGCGCGCGGCGTAGGCGGCGGAGCGGTCCACCTTGGTGGGGTCCTTCCCCGAGAAGGCGCCTCCGCCATGCCTTCCCTTCCCCCCATAGGTGTCTACGATGACCTTGCGCCCGGTGAGCCCCACATCGCCGTGGGGCCCTCCGGTAACGAATCGACCGGTGGGGTTGATGTGGATCCGAGCATCGTCCGGGTCGAAGAGGTCACTCTCCAGCGAGGGGAGGATGAGCCGCTCGGTGAGGGTCTCCCGGATGGTGGTGAGATCCACCTCCGGCTCATGCTGGGCGCTGACCACCACTGCGCTCACCTTCACCGGCCGGTCATTCTCGTACACCACCGAGACCTGCGACTTCCCGTCGGGCCGTAGCCAGGAGATCTCACCACTCCGGCGGAGATCGGCCAGGCCCCGAGTAAGGCGATGGGCCAACACCGCCGGCAGCGGGAGGAGCGACTCCGTTTCGTCGGTGGCGTATCCGAACATCATCCCCTGGTCGCCGGCGCCGCCGCTGTCCACCCCCATGCCGATGTCGGGTGACTGTTTGTCCAGACTGGTCAGGACGGCGCAGGTGCGCCCGTCGATTCCGTAGGCCGCATCGGTGTAGCCCATGGCCAGGATGGTCTCCCGCACGATGTCCGGGATGCTGAACGAGGCGTGGGAGGTGATCTCTCCCGCCACCAGGACCAGCCCGGTGGTGACCAGCGTCTCGCACGCAACCCGCGACCCCTCGTCATGGGAGAGGAAGGTGTCCAGGACGGCGTCGGAGATCTGGTCGGCGACCTTGTCGGGGTGACCCTCGGTGACGGATTCCGATGAGAAATGACGTAGGCTCATGGGTGCCCTCAGGGGATGGAAAGGCTCCAGCGGCCGGAGAAGGCGCTGAGATCCACAGTATCACCGAGTCCCTCCACCAGGACACGGGTCACATCGGCGGAGGTCGGAGCAGCCAGGGCCTTCCTGGCAGCCTCCCGCGCGCTCTCCATGCGGAAGGAACGAATCACCTTCTTCACCTCGGGAAGCGATGGCCAGGCCACCGACAGCGCCGTGATATTCAGCCCCAGCAGGAGGAAGGCCCCCAGAGGGTGGGCGGCCATCTCGCCGCAAACGCTGACCTCGATCCCCGCCGCTCGGGCCACCCGGGACACCTGATGGAGCTGCCGCACCACCGCAGGGTGGAACGGGTTGTACAGGTGGGCGAGGCGGGAGTTGGTCCGGTCCACCGCCAGGGTGTACTGGATCAGATCATTGGTACCAATGCTGAAGAAGTCGCAGTGCCGGGCGAGTTCGGCGGCATCGAGGGCGGCGGCGGGGGTCTCCACCAGGACACCGAGCTTGTAGCCGGCGTGGAAGGGAATCCCCTCGTCCTTGAGACGCACCTCTTCCTCGGCCAAAAGTTCCCGGACCCGGACCACCTCTTCCACATCGTTCACGAGGGGCAGCAGGATGCGTACATCCCCATGGGCTGAAGCCCGGAGGATAGCCCGGAGTTGGGGACGGAAGAGCTCCAGGCGGTCCAGGCAGACCCGGATGGCTCGCCAACCCAGGAACGGATTCTCCTCGGCAGGCATGTGGAGGAACATGGGGAACTTGTCCCCGCCCAGGTCGAAGGTACGGATTACCACCGCCTGGTTCGGGAAGGCCTCGGCGATCTCGCGATAGGCCTCGTACTGCTCTTCCTCTTCGGGCATGGCGTTGCGGCCCACCACCAGGAATTCGGTCCGGAAGAGCCCAACCCCCTCGGCTCCGTATTGAACCGCCCGGGCCGTTTCCGCGGGAATGTCCAGATTGGCTCGGAGCGCCACGGGCTGCCCGTCCAGAGTGACGGCGTCCATGCGCGCAATCTCCACCAGTTCCTCTTCCCACGCCCGGATCTGCCCCTTTCGCTGGCGGTACACTTCCCCGTCCCGCTCGTCCGGATCCAGGACTACCCGTCCCACACGCCCATCGAGGATCGCCTCCTGACCCTCTCTCGCCACCCTTGAGATGTCCACGAGCCCGGCCACCGCCGGAATCTCCATGGACCGGGCCAGGATGGCCCAGTGGGAGGTCCGGGTCCCCTGGTCGGTGGCGATGGCCAGGATCACCTCCGGGTCCATCTGTACGGTGATGGAAGGCGTGAGATTGCGGGCCACCAGGATGGCCGGCCGACCGTCCCCGGTGACGTCACCGGGCTCCGGGAGGTCAAGGAGGAGCCTGAGGACCCGGGACATGACGTCTTCCAGGTCGTTCAGGCGGTCCAGGATCATGGGGTTGCCGGTTCGGATCCAGAGCGCCTGGATCTCCAGCATGCGCAGGTGATAGGCTCGAGCGGCCGAGAGGCGATTCTCGCGGATGTAGCGGATGGTGCCGTCCACCACCTCCACATCGTCCAACATGAGGAGTTGGGGATCAAAGATTCGGGCTTCCAGTGTACCAAGCCGTTCACGGGTTGCTTCCTGGATGTCCCGCAACCGCTCCCGGGCCCGCCCCCGAGCACCATCGAAGCGGGCCACCTCATCCTCCACCTGTTCCGTCTCCACCATGCTGTGGGGCACGTCGGGGACCTGCCACTCCACCAGGCGTACCGGCCCGAAGGAGATTCCCTCGGAGACGGCCAGACCATCGCGAACCGTGGACACTTCAGTTCTCCCCGAAGCCGTTCTCGATGAGGGTCACCAGGGCATCGGCCGCCTCACTGCGCTGACGCCCTCGGGTCCGGATGACCATCTCGGCTCCTTGTTCAGCCGCCAGCATCAGAACCCCCATGATACTCTTTCCATTCACCTCGAGATCACCTCGACACACGGTAACGTCGGCGTCGAAGGACCCGGCGAGCTTCACGAATTCGGCGGCGGGCCGGGCGTGCATCCCCAGCCGGTTACGGATCCTCACCGTCCGTTCGTCCATGGTTGACTCACTCATGGATGCAATCCTCGAAGTGGAACACGATCGCGGGACCTCACGACAACCAGCCTCCCAGGAGGAAGAGACCCACGAAAACGAGCAAAATCATAGCAGGAATCCGGCCTGCACGCGCCCTGGGACGGAGGATGCCCACCATGAAGAGCGCACCCCCTCCCACGGCCAGCACCACGGCCCGAACCGGAGGAATTCCAAGGGCGGGTCCCACCAGAGCCCGCGTGAAGACGATCCCGAACACGAAACCCACGAGGACGACTCCGCATGCTGCGACCCGTTCCGTCCAGCGCGGGAGGTTCAGGGCGGAGATGCCCCGAGCCACTCCCCGCCCCTGCTCAAGGCCCGTCCGAAGACTCCACCAGCGCACGGACAGGTGGACTGCATTGTAGGTCAGGAGGAAGAGAATCACCACAGCCCAACCCGGGAGGCCCATGAGTCCGGCGGCTCCCGCCAGGAGAACCGTGGTAGGCAACCAGGCCGCCCAGAAGAAGCGGTCCCCCAGACTCCCGAGCGGTCCCCGGATGACCTCCCGGAGCCGATGGATCAACTCGGCGCTCTCTCGATCCTGCTCCATCCTGGCCAGCGCCCCGACAGCAAAGCCGGCCAGATAGGGATGGGCATTGAAGAATCGCCGATGACGGGCCAGCGCTTCTTCAAGGGATGCTGCGTCCCCGCCATATTCGCGACGCAGTACAGGCAGGAGAATCCACAGCAACCCGGCCCCGAGGAGGGACCGGTAGTTCCAGAGGGCCTGGACGAAGAAGAGCCGGATGAAGAGCCTTCCCTTCATCACAGCAGTCCCCACAGGGCCACCCCGACGCCCAGAGCAAGCCCCGTACCCAGGAAGGCCCACCGACGCTCGCCCTTCAGGGGAAGCCCATTCAGGAGGCTTCCTGCCGGGAGCGCGGCCAGAACGAACAGGACGCCGTAGGTGTCGCGGAATGGAAGAGGCCAGAGTTCGATCCAACCCTCCGGAATCGCGGCCATCAGCACAATTCCCAAGCCCACCAGGAGGGCTCCCCGGAGCCCATCCAGAAACAGAGCCATTCCCAAGGCCCGGCTCACCGCCCGGGGCGGATTCCCCGCCTCGGTAACCGAGGCTACAAGGCGCCCCTGCCAGCGGCGTTGTCGGACCACCGTCCACCCACCCAGAATGGCCAGGACCATCCCCGAAGCGGCGCCAAACGCCAGCCCTCCCGGGCCGCCGATGAGGATCGCTCCCACCGTCGCGGGGATGGCGGCAGGACCGGGTTCGGGAAGGCGGACCGCGCCGGCTGGAATTCCGCCCAGGTAAACCACCTCCAGGAAGATTCCCAGGATCAGCCCGGTGGCCGGATCTCCCAGCAGAAGGCCGGTGAGAGTGGCGGTGACCAGCGGCCTCGATACCATGAATTGACCCACGGACACCCCGTCCAGGGCTGCCCAGATCCCCAGCGCCAGGAGGAGGACAAAGCTCAGCGGTTCCATCGTGCCCGAACCGGACGACCAACCGGACTCACCGGAAGATCTCCTTTACGCTCCTGCGGGGTGAGGTGGGCAGGTCACGGGCTGAGACGCTGGCCCCCTCCGCCTCCAACTCCAGGATCAATTCACGGTCCTCATCGGTCAGAAAGAGATAGGGGAGTGCCTCAATCCGGCCCGGGGCATGGTGCAGTCCCCCCAGGTTGACCTCTTCTCCCGACAGGATCCCCCCACGGGCCAGGCGCATCATGTGATCCAGATCCCGGGTCAGGACCACGACCCGGGCCGGCGATCCACTCCACTCCTGGACACGGGGGCGGGCTGCGGCCACGGACAGGAACTCCACCTCCACGTCCGGGGGAGCGCCCAGCTCCATCAGTTCACGTTCCCAGTCCGAGGCCACGAGATTGTCATCCACCACAACGTAGACGGTGGGCCGGAGCCGTGCTCCCCAGCCCACGGTCACCTGCCCGTGGATGAGGCGCTCGTCAACGCGCAGGAGGGTGATGGCCATGGATCGCGGAAGAAGGAGGATAGGCCTGGATCGCGGAACGCCCATGAAACACAAGACGGTCCACCAACTCGTCCAGGGGTAGGTTCCGGTGAAACACGAAGTCCAGAAGCATGGGGAGGTTTACTCCGAAGAGAACCCGCCGCAGTCCAGGGTCACGGCAGGCGACCCGGGCCGCAAGGGCACAGCTTCCTGCCGGTAGGTCCGTGAACACCAGGGCCGGTCCCGTCCCCACTGCCGAGGTGACCCGCTCCATGAGGGCCTCGGGGCCGCACCCCGTGTTGGAAACCGGGACAAGGGCTCCCTCCACGTCGCCTGCGATGCGGGCCACGGCGTCCACCAGCCCATCCGCCAGCCCGCCGTGGGTCAGTATCACACCCCGCACCGCGGCGGCGCCTTCTTCCGATATGGTCGGATCGGTGCCGGCGGACGACTCGTTCCCGTTGTCGTGCATCGTGTCATTCCCGCCCGTCATTCGTAGTCTTCCTCAAGGTACTCCTGCCGAGGCAGGAGGAGGCCCTTCAACTCCTGGTCGAACTCTGCCGCCGAATCGATTCCAGCGTATCGTAGGAGGTGATTCATCGCCACTACCTCCGAGATGACGGTGATATTCTTTCCCGGGTTCAGGGGGATGGTCATCTTGGGAAGACGAACCCCGAGGATCTCCGCCTCGTCGCGAGCGAGCCCGGTCCGATCGTAGGTCCGACTATCGTCCCACTCCTCAAGCTGAACCACCACTTCGATGCGCTTCTGCTGGCGGGTTGCCCGGATTCCGAAGAGGGCCCGGATGTCGATGATCCCGATCCCGCGGATCTCCATGCGGTGCCGTTGCATGGGGTGACCCTTTCCGATGACCACGTCGTTTCCGCGGCGCGAGGCGAGTACCACATCATCGGCCACCAGTCGGTGACCTCTCTCCACCAGGTCCAGCACACATTCGCTCTTCCCGATGCCGCTCTGACCGACGAAGAGAAGGCCCACACCGTAGACATCCGCCAGCGATCCGTGCAGCGATGTGGACGGCGCCAGCGCCGCCTCGAGATAGGCTTTGATCCGTGCGTAGAAATCCTTGGTGGTGAGGTAGGACCTGAAGACGGGCTTGCCGTGCACCCGGGCGGAGGCCAGCAGTTCGGGCGGAATCTCCTGTCCCTTGGTCACGAAGAGAGCCGGGAAATCCTGATTGAAGAGGGTGTCCAGCCGATGGCGACGAACCTCCGGCTCGAGGGAGTTGAGATAACGGATCTCGGTTTCGCCCAGAACCTGCATTCGACCGGGGGGAAAACGGTCCACGTACCCGGCCAGGGCCACGCCGGGGCTGGAGAGATCCGGGTCACCGCACTGGCGCTCCAGATCCAACTCGGGCGTGAGGAGCTCAAGGGAGAGGGTTTCTCCCTTGAGCTCCAGGAGCCGGGCCAACGTCAGGACCGAGGGCATGGGATGGGAGTCAGATACCGGGTTCCACGACCTCGACAAGCTTCGGACCATGATGATCCCGAGCCTGGGTGCGCCGACGGCGCAGGATCCGGCTCAGGCGTTCCAGCATCTGGTCCAGGGCGGCGCGAAATTCAGGGCCTTCGCCCTTGGCCACGACGGGCTCACCTCCATCCAGGGACAGGACTCCTTCGGCTCTCTTGATGTGGCGTTCTTCTTCGAAAACCACCTCCCCGGCGGATAGGCGTTGGTCGAAGCGGGTGAGGCGGGGCAGTTGCTCTTGGGCGCGGGTGAGGATGGCAGCGGGGACGTCACAGTGGCGAGTCACGATCTGCACGCGCATGAAAACTCCCAGGAGAGGGGTGAAAGGACCCCTGCAGGGAACCCTTGGGGCCCTTGGTCAAGTTAAGTCCGCCGCGAGGTAGGGGCCACCGTTTCCTGCATGGCGTCCTCCATTTCGGCGGCGGTACGATCCCAACTGAAGGTGGCGGCGAACCGCAGCCCCTCGCGGCCCATCCGCTCCCTCTCCTGAGTATCGGCGAGAATCTCCCCGATTCGAGTCGCCAGGGCGTCCACGTCTCCGTGGGGAACCAGGAAGCCGGTCTGTCCGTGGACCACCGAATCCCGGAGGCCGGGCGAGTCGCTGGCCACGGTGGGGGTTCCTGAGGCCGCAGCTTCCAGATTCGAAATCCCCCAACCTTCCTTGGGTGAGGTCAGACAGTGGATCCACGTGCGAGCCAGGAGTCTGGCCTTCTCTTCTTCCGATACAAAGCCCAGGAACTGGACCCGGTCCGGCGCCAGCCCGAGGCGATGGGCCTCACGCTCGAGCTTCGGCCGGTGATCCCCCTTCCCCGCCACAAGGAGTCGTGCCCGCATGTTGCGCGCCTGCAGGATCCGAAGCGCCTGCAGGATCAGATCCACCCGCTTGTACCGCTTCAGCCTTCCCAGATACAGGAGGGTGGGTTCGGGAAAGCGCCCCTGGGGTCCGGCCGGCTCGAAGCTCGAAAGATCAATTCCGTTGGGGATGACGCGGAGGTCCTGGGCACGGAGTCCCCGTTGCACCAGGTCATCCCGGGTGCTGACCGAGACAGCGACCCCGGGAACGCCTCGGTAGATCCGCCCGATGGGTTTCTCCAGGAGCCACGTCGGGAGGGCGACGGGCAGGGATGCCTCCTGGAAGGCCGTGGTTCCGAAGAGGTGATGGACCAGGAGCAGAAGGGGGGTGCGGGTCCAGCGAGGCGTGAAGAGGGGGACCTTGTTGAGATCTTCGATCACCAGATCCCAGGATCCGGTGGCCAGAAGGCGGCGGGCCTCACGGACGGCAGGCACCGGATAGGAAAGCCGGGACCCCACGCGGCGGACCCGGATCCCGTCCAGCGTGGCCTCGGGGACCGCCCCGGGCCATCCGCTGCTGAGGAGGGTGATCTCCCACCCGCGCCGCGCCAGGCGTCCGAAGGTCTCGTGGAGGTGCACCTCCGCGCCCCCCGCCTTGGGATTCTCCCGGTCGAGCCAGTTCAGGAGCAGGACCCGCCTGCCGCTCATTGACGATCCACCCCCCGCTGGTGAATCGTCACCCCTGTGTGCCCCGGGCTTCACGTAGAACCGCATCCAGGACACCGTTCACGAAACGGGGCGATTGGGGCCCCCCGTACTGTCCGGCCAGACGGATGCCCTCCTGCAGGGCCACCAGAGGAGGGGTTTCCGAGTCGAAGAGCATCTCCGAGGCCGCCAGGCGAAGGACGCTCCGATCCACTACGGCCAGCCGCTCCAGGCGCCAGTTGTCCAGCGCCCGTCGGAGGGCCGCATCCACCTCCGGGAGGTGCGCTTCCAGGCAACGCAGGTGGCGCTGGACCCTGGGAATCCGGGCCGGGGCCATGCGTCTCAGCCGAATCGTCTCATCGAGTACGTCCAGGAGACCCCCGTCCGCACCCTCGGCTTCCCAACGGTAGATGACCTGCATGGCCCACGAACGGGCTCGCGATCGATGGACCCGGGCCCGGGGTGAAGCAACGGACCCGGAGCCGTGGGAGTCGCCCTCACCGGACGAGTCTCCGGAAACGCCACGCCGAGTCACGGCAGCTCCCGATAGAGATGCGCCATCTCCAGCGCGGCTGCGGCGGCCTCCCACCCCTTGTTGCCGGCCTTGCTTCCGGAGCGCTCCAGAGCCTGTTCCAGCGAGTCGGTGGTGAGAACCCCGAAGCTGACCGGGAGGCGACCGGTGCGGTTCAATGCCCCGATGCCGGCAGCGGCCTCGCCGGCCACCAGATCGAAGTGGGGAGTGGCGCCGCGAATCACACACCCCAGCGCCACAATTCCGTCCACCAGGCCCGAGTCGGCCAAGCGCGCGCACGCGCCCGAAAGCTCCCACGCTCCGGGAACCCGGACCAGGTGCAGGTCGTCCTGGTTGACCCCGTGCCGGACCAGGCAGTCCACAGCCCCCTTCAGGAGGGGCTCGGTCACCAGGTCATTGAATCGGGCCACCACCAGTCCGAAGCGGAGGCCGGAGCCGTCCAGCATGCCTTCCCAAGTCTTCATTGCCCTCGTCCTCTTACAGGTGCTCAGGTCAGGTGACCCATCTTGCGAGCTTTCGTCTCAAGATAGCGGGAATTGTGTTCTCCAGGCGGAACCGTGAGGGGCTCACGCCCCGTGATCTCGAGCCCGTACCCCTCAAGACCCACGATCTTCTTCGGGTTATTGGTGAGGATCCGGATCTTCCGGAGCCCCAGGTCCAGGAGGATCTGAGCCCCGATTCCATAGTCCCGCAGGTCCGGCTTGAAGCCCAGGGAAAGGTTGGCCTCCACGGTGTCCTGCCCCTGTTCCTGCAGCTCGTAGGCTCTGAGCTTGTTTCCCAGACCCATCCCCCTGCCCTCTTGCCTGAGGTAGACGATGGCGCCCAGTCCCTCCTGGTTGATCCGGTCCATGGCCGCCGCCAACTGCTCTCCGCAGTCGCATCTCAGCGAACCGAAGACATCTCCGGTGAGGCACTCCGAGTGCATACGCACCAGTACGTCATCCTGCCCCTCCACATCGCCCTTGATGAGAGCCACATGCTCCCGGGAGTCGAGCTGGTTCTCGAAGCCGATGAGGCGGAAGTCACCGAAGCGGGTGGGCATACGGACGTTGGCCACCCGTCGCACCAGCCGCTCCTTGCTCAACCGGTAGGCCACCAATTGGGCCACGGTGATGAATCGCAGGTTGTGCTCCCGGGCGAACGCCTCGAGCTGGGGGCGCCTGGCCATGCTCCCGTCGGGGTTCAGGATCTCGCAGATCACACCGGCCGGGGTAAGGCCGGCCATGCGCGCCAGATCCACCGATGCCTCCGTCTGCCCCACCCTCCGAAGGACTCCCCCCGGCTGCGCCCGGAGGGGAAAGATGTGGCCTGGCCGGCGGAGGTCTGCCGGTCGGGAGTCGGGATCCACCAGGACGCGGATGGTGGTGGCACGGTCCGAGGCGCTGATCCCGGTGGTCACGCCGAAACGCCGGTGAGCATCTACGGACACGGTGAAATCGGTCCCGTGGGGGTCCGTGTTCTGATCCGTCATGGCCGGAAGCTCCAGCGCGTCGGCCCGGTCCCTGGTCAGGGTTGCGCAGATGAGCCCCCGTCCGTGGATGGCCATGAAGTTCACCATCTCCGGGGTGATGGCCGAGGCGGCGCAAACCAGATCCCCTTCGTTCTCGCGGTCCTCGTCGTCGGCCACGATGATGATCTTGCCATCGCGGATATCCTGGATCGCGTCTTCCACGCGGTCGAACGGCATCAGTCGGTCCCTTGGGGTTGGGAGGGGTTGGAAGGGAGGAGCCTACCCACATACTTCCCGATCAGGTCCCCCTCCACATTGACCCGCCCCCCCGGCTCGAGCTCGGCGAGGTTGGTGTGGGCCCAGGTGTGGGGGATGATGGCGACCTCCAGCAGATCGGGCTCCCGGAGGGCGTTCACCGTGAGAGAGATCCCGTTCAGGGCTACGGATCCATAGGGGATGGTGGCTCGGTGGACCTCCCGGGGGATCCGAAACTCCAGGAAGACCGTGTCCCCCTCCCGACGTACCGAGGTGAGTTCACCGGGTCCGTCCACATGACCCTGAACCAGGTGACCGTCGAGGCGGGCCCCCAACCGCATGGCCCGCTCCAGGTTCACCCGGTCGCCGGCAGCGTAGCCGCCGGCCAGGGTGCGCCCCAGGGTCGAGGCCACCACCTGCACCACGAAGGTTCGGACGCCCACTTCCACCGGGGTCAGACAGGCTCCGTCCACCGCAATGGAGTCGCCGGGCTTCACCCCTTCCAGGAAGGCGGGGTCCACGTCGACCTCGAGCCGACGGAGGCCCTCCCGCTCCTGCACCGCCGCGATGCGGCCAACCTGCTCGATGATTCCCGTGAACATTCCCGCCTCACTCCCTGGTTTCGTTCAGAATGCAAACGCCCTGCGGCTCATGATCCGCGTACGGGCTCATAGGTGAGCCAAACATCGGATCCCAGCGCCTCCGGAGGCTCGATCCGGTTCCACTGACGAGGGGGAACCCCAGCCCTCCCGAAGAGGCTCCGCCCTCCCCGGAGCGCCCCTACCTCGAACGCTACGGATGTAACGGGAAACCCCGGCACTCCACCATGGCCAAAGAAGCGGGGTGCCACGGCCAGGTGGAGGCGATCCACCACACCTTCCCCCAGAAACGCACCGGCCACCTGTCCTCCTCCCTCACACAGGAGGGTGCGGATTCCGGACTCCCGGAGCACGTGAAGGGCCGGGGCCACGGCGATTCGCCCCTCCCGCCCCGGTACCACGGTGACCCGTACCCCGCGCTCCGCCATCCCATCCCGCCACCGGGCCCGGGAGGCCCCCGTGGTCAGAAGGTGCACCGGACCCTCCGGCACGCCCATCACCAACCGGGCCTCAGGCGAGAGGGTGCCCCGCCCGTCCAACACCACCCGAACCGGTGGGGTGCGCGGACACACCCCTTCTCCCCGGACCGTCAGGAGGGGGTCGTCCACGCGAGCGGTTCGCGCCCCCACCAGGACGGCATCCATTCCTGCCCGGAGATGGTGCACGGCCCGAGCCACCTCCGGCCCCGTCACCGGCGTGCGCTCTCCGGCGGCGGCGGCGATGCGTCCGTCCAGGGAGAGGGCCAGCTTGAGGCAGATCCAGGGCCGGGCCGGATCCCGGTGGAAGAAGCCGGGGTTCTCCCGTCGCGCCTCGTCGGCGCTGAACACCGGACCCTCCACCTGGAGTCCGGCCCGGGCCAGTTCGGCTCCGCCTCCTCCGGACTCGGCGCCGGGATCGGCGGCGCCGTAGACGACCCGTCGAACTCCGGCCGCCTCCAGGGCTCGGGTGCACGGCGGGGTCTTTCCCTCGTGCCGACACGGTTCCAGGCTCACGTAGGCCGTTGCTCCACGGGCCGCCTCGGGCCCGGCGGCCGCCAGGGCCTGGACCTCGGCGTGGGGGCCGCCCCACTCCTGGTGCCACCCTTCTCCCACCACCTGGCCGTCCCGGACCAGGACACATCCCACCATGGGGTTGGGATGCACACGTCCCCAGCCCTGCCGTCCCAACTGCACCGCTCGGGTCAGGTGCCGACGATCCTCGGACGAGAGCGCCACCGTCCGACCCCTCAATAGATGAGTCGGAAGGTCAGGGTAGCCTGCACCTGACCCCGGTCCAGGGGGAAAGCCTCCAGGGGAAGGGACGCGTCGCGGTACTCCCGACCCGGGGACCAGGTCACCTCTCCCGCCACCTGGGTGACGAGCCAGGTGTAGTTGGCCCCGGCAAAGAAGGAGGGCCGGGTGCGGCTCAGGCCGTCGCGGCTCGCCTGGCCCACCTCGCCGGCGCCGCCCGTGGTGGGCCCACCCACAGCGCGGACGCGGGCCCGTCCGCCCACCCGGTCAACCCCGGCACCGGCGGTGACCCCAAACGCCAGGAGGTCCTTCCCCACCTCCAGCCGCGCCGAGGTGACGCGGGGATTCAGGAGGAGGCGCGACCCGCCGTCGGGCATCTCGCCCAACCGGACCGAGCCCAAGCGCTGATGCATGGCCGTGACGGTGATGCCGGGGAGGGAGAAGGATTCCCGCACGACCCCGATGCGCGCCCCCACCCCCCAGGCCACGGCGGCGCGGGAGTGGTCGCCGGGGCTGTCGGGGAGGCGCACCACCCGGAGGGTGGCCACGCCATCCACCGCCCCCACTCCCCCCACCGTGGCCACGGGCCGGAAGCCCTCGAAGATCCCCACAGTGGTGGTGAGGCGACCGGCCAGGAGGGTGGAATGGGTCTCGGAAAGGGAGCCTGGCTCAGCCGCCAGATCCACGTGCCGGAGGCGAGCGAGGTTGAACCCGGCGTCCACCACGACCCGGGGGACCCCGTCGATGCGGTGCCCGACGGTGGATGGGCTCACCGGGATGGCCCCGCCCACGGTAGTCAGAAGGCCCACCCCTTCCAGGATCGATCCCGCTGCCAGGGCTGCCTGGGCACACCCCGCAACCAGACTGGGGCTCCCCCCGGCGGAGCAGGACGTAGCCAGGCGTCCCAGGTCGGAGCGGCCCCCGCCCCCGTCCTGCGCCGCCAGCGTCGGGGCCCACGCCACCAGAACCACCACCATGGCCCCCAGGAGGGCCGCTGCCCGGCCCCGGGACCGCCGCCGCCACATCAGTCGATCTCCACCGACCCGGACCCGGTGATCTCTCCCAGGATCCAGGCCCGCTCCCCGCGGTCGCGGAGGCGATTCACCAAGGCTTCCGCCTCGTCCGGGGCAACCACCGCCACCATCCCAACCCCCATGTTGAACACCCGGAACATCTCGTCCCGGGCCACTCCGCCCAGCTCGGCCAGGATGCGGAAGACGGTGGGGATCTCCCAACTGTCCGTGCGGATCCGGGCGCCCAGACCCTCCGGGAGGACGCGAGGCAGATTGCCCGGGATGCCGCCGCCGGTGATGTGGGCCAGCGCCCGGACGGTGCCTTCCTCCACCTCCGGCGTCAGGGCCGGCAGGTAGCTTCGGTGCACCCGGAGAAGCACCGAACCCACCGACTCGTCCATTTCCGGGAAGGGGTCGTCCACGCCCAGACCCGCCCGCTCGAAGACGATGCGACGAGCCAGGGTATAGCCGTTGGTGTGGAGCCCCGACGAGCCCATCCCCACCAGGACGTCTCCCTCCCGGACCCTGGATCCGTCCAGGAGTCGGTCCCGGTCCACCAGTCCAACGATGAAGCCGGCCAGGTCATACTCGCCGGGGGCATAGAAGTCGGGCATCTGCGCCGTCTCGCCTCCCAGCAAGGCGCAGCCGTTCTCCCGGCAGGCCCGGGCGATGCCGGCCACCACCGACTCCACCATCCCCTCTTCCACCTCACCGGTGGCCAGGTAGTCCAGGAAGAAGAGGGGTCGCGCGCCCTGCACCAGGATGTCGTTGACGCAGTGGTTCACCAGGCACTGCCCCACCGAGTCGTGGATGCCCGTCAGGAAGGCCACCTTGAGCTTGGTGCCCACCCCATCCGCCGACGAGACCAGTACGGGTCGGACGGCGTCGTCGGGGACGGCGTAGAGGCCGCCGAAACTCCCCATCCCCGAGAGGGTCCAGCGGTCCCGGGTGGCATCCACCAGGTCCCGGATCCCCTCCTTGGCCCGCTCCGCCCGGTCCAGGTCCACCCCCGCCGACCGATAATCCATCCCGCCGGGCGCTGCAGCCGCCTCGTCGGACGGGTCCTCGTGCGACCGGTCCTCGTCCGGCGCCCGCTCCATGCGCTCCGGGGCGTGGATCCCCAGGACCGAGAGGGCCGAGGCCAGGACGATGCGCACCGCCTCGGTCAGGGCCAGCCGGGCCCGCCGGAGCCGGGGGTCCGGATGCAGCACCGCCAGCTCCGGATTCCGGGTGGGGTTACCGGCATGGTACCAGGCGTTCACCTGACCGGCGGTCTGTTCCAGGTAGTCGCACACCAGGTGGGGAGCCCGGGCGGCGGCGGCGCGTTCCACCAGGGCCGGGAATTCTCCCAGCGTCTGGATCAGCTCCCGCTCCGAGTCCTGGGCCAGGAGCCCCAGCTCCGCCCCCTGAAGGTCGGAGCCCTCGTCCCCGCCGGACCCGTTGCCCAGGCCCGCCCGGCGCAGGATGGAACACACCCGGGCGTGGGCGTACTGGGCCTTGTAGACCGGGTTCTTGTCGGACTGATCCCGGGCCCAGTCCAGATCGAAGACCAGGTGCGCCTCGGGCTTCCGCATGAGGAAGAAGTAGCGGGTCACATCGACGCCCACCTCCTCCACCAGGTCCCGGAGGGTGAGGTAGTCGCCGGCGCGCTTGGAGAACTTCACCTCCTGGCCTCCCTGCTCCACCGTCACCATCTGGTGCAGGATGTACTCGGGGTACCCCTCGGGTAGCCCCAGGGCCTGGAGCCCCGCCCGCACCCGGGCCACGGTGCCGTGGTGATCGGCGCCCTGCACATTGATGGCGTGGTGGAAGCCCCGCTCCCACTTGGTGACATGGTACGCCACGTCGGGCAGGAAGTAGGTGGCCGAGCCGTCGGACTTGATCATGACCCGGTCCTTCTGGTCGCCGAACTCCGACGTCCGGAGCCAGACGGCCCCATCCTGCTCGAAGACGAGGCCGGTCTTCCGGAGGCGCTGCACCGTTTCGTCCACCCGCCCGTCGTCGTAGAGGGACGACTCCAGGTAGTACTCGTCGAAGTGCACCCGGAAGCCGTTCAGGTCCCGGTCCTGCTCCCGCCGGAGGCGCTCCACCGCAAAACGCCGCATGCGGCTCAGCCCCTCGCCACTGGGATCTTCCCGCCACCGGTCCCCCTCGGCGGCCAGGAACTCCTGGGCCACATCGGTGACCGTGGAGCCGTGGTAGCCGTCTTCCGGAACCGCCGCCTCCAGGCCGAGCCCCTGGAGGTACCGGGCCCGCACGCTCTCGGCCAGGCGCTCGATCTGACGCCCGGCATCGTTGTAGTAGAATTCCCGGTGCACCTTCCACCCCGTCCACTCCAGGAGCGAGCAGACCGCATCGCCCAGCGCCGCCTGGCGCCCGTGCCCCAGGTGCAGGAGGCCCGTGGGATTGGCCGAAACGAACTCCACCACCACCGGCTGGTTCGCGCCTGTTTTGCTTCGTCCGAAGTCACTTCCCTCATTCAAGATACGACCCACCACCTCACCCACCGCCGAGGTGGTGAGACGGAAGTTCAGGAAGCCCGGCCCCGCCACCTCCACCGAGGCGATTCCGCCGGTCCCCTGGGGAATCCGCTCCTGGATCTCCTGGGCGATGGCCCGAGGGGGGCGGCGCAGGGTCGAGGCCAGCGTCATGGCCACATTGGTGGCCACATCCCCGTGGGTGGGGTCCCGGGGGCGTTCCAGGTGTACCCGGGGATCGGCCACCCCCATCTCCCGGAGCACGGCCTCAAGAACGGTCCGGATCTGGTCGTGGGTCATGGGGACTCAGCCCTTCCCGGAGTCGGATGACGACGGGGGGGATGACGAACTCCCTGCTCCCGATGAGGGGCTCCCGCTCCCGGAGGGGGCGCTGCCCCCATCCTTCGACGAGGCGGAGCCGCCCTTCTTCGCAGCGTCCGCCTTGGCCGCCTTCTTGTAGGAGTCGGACCGGTAGTCGGTGATGTAGAATCCGTCTCCCTTGAAGAGGAAGCCGGCCCCGGCCGACAGCATCCGCTGGGACTCGACGCCGCACTCCGGGCACTGGGCCCGGGGCTCGTCGCTCATCCGCTGGAAGAGTTCGAACTCGTGTCCTTCAGGACACCGGTACTCATAGGTAGGCATGATTTCGTTTCCGCTGGACTGATCCATCCACAGGCACCCCCGTCCGGCCCTGGGAACAGCCGGAATCGGGTGGCTGGGTGCCGGTCACTTGGGCATAGACCTTCAAAGGTAACGGCTCAGGCGGCACCGTGAAGTGCCGCCCCGCCCCCGTCAGGACCCGGAGCCGGCGCCCCCGCCGAAGGATCCGCCACCCCCTGCGGCATAGCGCCCCCAGGCCTCCCGGAGCGTCCCCGAGATCTCGCCCAGCGTCGCCATGGCGCGTACGGCATCCAGGATCCGCGGGAAGAGGTTTTCCGACCCCCGGGCCCCTTCGGCCAGAGCGGCCAGGGCGTCTTCCACGGCGGCGGCGTCCCGGCGCTCCCGGACCCGGGCCACCTTCTCCCGCTGCTCCCGCTCGAGCCCCGAATAGTCGGTGCGGTCCATCTCCGCCGCACCGCCCTCGGTGCGGTAGCGATTCACCCCCACCACCACCCGGTCCCCGCTCTCCACCTCGAGCTGGAATCGGAGGGCGGCCCGGTGGATCTCGTCCTGCATGTAGGCGATGGCTCCGGCGGCGCCGCCCCGCTCCTCGATCTCACCCAGGTAGCGGCGCGCCTCGTCCTCGATCCGGTTGGTGAGCTCTTCCACGAAGTAGCTCCCCGCCAGCGGGTCCACCGTCCGCGCCACCCCGGACTCGTGGGCCAGGATCTGCTGGGTGCGAAGGGCCAGCTCCGCCGCCTCTTCCGAGGGCAGCGACAGCGCCTCGTCGTACCCGTTGGTGTGGAGCGACTGGGTGCCGCCGAGCACGGCGGAGAGGGCCTGGGTGGTGACCCGGATCACATTGTTCCGGGGCTGCTGCGCCGTGAGGGTCGAGCCCCCGGTCTGGGTGTGGAAGCGGAGCCGGCACGATGTGTCCGACGCGTCCCACCGCTCCCGCATGAGGCGGGCCCAGAGGCGGCGGGCCGCCCGGAACTTGGCCACCTCTTCGAAGAAGTCGTTGTGGGCGGCGAAGAAGAAGGAGAGGCGCGGGGCGAAGTCCTCCACATCGATCCCCGCCTCCACCGCCCGCTTCACGTACTCCAGGCCGTTGGCGAAGGTGAAGGCCACCTCCTGGGGGGCCGTGGCTCCTGCTTCCCGGATGTGGTAGCCCGAGATGGAGATGGTATTCCAGCGCGGCACCTCCCGGGAGCAGAAGGCCATGAGGTCCGAGATGAGGCGCAGCGACGGCTCCACCGGGTAGATGTAGGTGCCCCGGGCGATGTACTCCTTCAGGATGTCGTTCTGGACGGTTCCCGCCAGCTTCTCCCGGGGAACCCCCTGCTCCTCGGCCACGGCGATGTAGAGGGCCAGGAGGATGGCCGCCGTGGAGTTGATGGTCATGGAGGTGGAGACCCGGCCCAGGTCGATGCGGTCGAAGAGGATCCGCATGTCGTCCAGCGAGTCGATGGCCACGCCGGCCCGCCCCACCTCGCCGGTGGCCATGGGGTCGTCGGAGTCGTACCCCATCTGGGTGGGCAGATCGAAGGCCACCGAGAGCCCGGTCTGCCCCCGTTCCAGGAGGTAGTGGTAGCGCTCGTTGGTCTCCCGGGCCGTCCCGAAGCCGGCGTACTGGCGCATGGTCCAGAGGCGCCCCCGGTACATGGTGGGATAGACCCCACGGGTGAAGGGGTAGCCTCCCGGCTCACCCAGATCGTGCTCCGGGTCCACCCCCGCCGACCCGGCCGTGTAGAGGGGCGCCACAGGGAGCCCCGAATCGGTGCGGATCCCCTGGGAATCCGCCGACGGATCCGCTCCGGTGGTCCGCGCCTCCGTCACCCCTTCCTCCTTCGTGCCTTTCTCGGTCATCCCTCGGCCTCCTCGCCATCGTCCGACGGCAACGGATCGAACTCCATGAGAACGGCATCCTTCTCCACCGCCGCTCCCACCTCGGCCACGATGCGGGTGACGACGCCCGGAGCCGAGGCCCGGAGCTCGTTCTCCATCTTCATGGCTTCCACAATGATGAGGCTGTCCCCGGCCTGCACCTCCTGGCCCTCCTCCACCTCCACTCGTACCACGAGGCCGGGCATGGGTGCCTTGAGGGGCGGCACGCCCACCCCCACCCCCGCCGCCTTCCGGGCCTGGCGGATGAACTCCTGCCCGGGATCCAGGACCTCGGCGTCGTGGACCCGCCCCTCGACCTGAAGGCGCCAGTGCCCGCGTCCGTTGAGGGTGGGCCGGACCCGGAGGGATCGACCGCCCACCCGGGCGCTCCGCACCGGCGTTCCGGTGGGGGGCGCCAGCTCCACCTCCATGGGCGAGCCGTCGACCCAGCACTGTCCGTTTTTCACCTTCACCTCGAGCCGTTGACCGGCCATATGCACGAAGAAGTCCATGGGGGACTACGCTCTCTGGAGTTGAATGGAATTGCCGGGTTCGGATGGGGAACCGGTCCGGTCCAATGTCACCACAGTCTCGATATGGGCCGTCTGGGGGAAGAGGTCCACGGCCTGGAGCCGGCCAATCCGGAACCCGCTGCCCAATCGGGCCAGATCCCGGGCCAGGGTGGCCGGATCACAGCTCACGTAGACCATGCGCTCCGGCGGAGTGGCGGCCAGCCGTTCCATGACGCCGTCGGCCACCCCGCTCCGGGGCGGGTTCAGCACCACCAGGTCGGCGGGGAGGGCCTCCGCCAGACGTGCCTCCACCGCTCCCTCCAGGAGGCGGAAACCGGCGGGAGCCCGGGCCCGGGCCACCTCCGCCGCCTGCGGGTCCAGCTCGATCCCCACCGCCCGCCCGCCATGGCGCGCCGCCCGGCGGCCGTAGACCCCGATCCCGCAGTAGGCGTCCACCAGCGTCCGGCCCCGGGGCGGCGCCAGCTCCCGGAGCACCAGATCGTGGAGCAGCTCCGCCGCCCCCCGATTCACCTGCAGGAAGGCGCCGGGGCGGACCGGGTGGAGCTCGCCGAGCCACTGCTCTTCCACCTCGCCCTCCCCTGCCAGGAGCCGGGGCGGGTCCGACGGTCCTGCCCGGTGCCAGACCGCCACCAGCCCCGGGACCTCCCCCAGCAGGGCCCCGGCATCTCCCGCCTCGCCGTGCCCCCCTTCCACCAGGAGGAGGATGTGGCCCTCCGCCGTTCCCCTGAGGGTCAGGCGGAGCTCCCCACCGGGGGGGAGACGCCCGGCGCCCGGCCCCCAGCTTCGCCGGAGGGCGCCCCAGGCCCGGGCCACGGGCTCTTCAGGCAGAAGACACCCCTCATCCACATCCATGATCCGGTCCGGGCGGTCCACCTCGTGGAATCCCGCCACCACCCGGGCGCCGGCCAGGCGCCGCAGGGTGAAGCTGACCCGGTTGCGGTACCGGAATTCCCGCGGAGACGGGTGGACCTCCACTGAAGGGAGATCCTGGAGCTTGCCGATGCGCCGGAGCGCTTCTTCCAGACGCTCCTTCTTGGCGTCGAGCTGCGCCGGATACTCCAGATGCTCCAGCGGACACCCCCCACATCGGGCCTGGTGGGGGCAGGGGGCGCTCCGGCGGTGAGGGCCCGGCGTCAGGATGCGGACCAGTCGGCCCCGCCCCCACCGACGACGGAGCTGGGTGATCTCCACCTCGACCCGGTCCCCGGGTGCCGTGCGGTGGACGAAGACCACCCGGCCGTCGGGGAGGGAGCCGATCCCGGCACCCTCCGACGAGAGCGCCCGGATGTCCAGCACCACCGGGTCGCTCACTGCCCTGCTCGCCACGCTCCCCGAGCCCCCTGCCATCCCGAGAGGGGTCGGTCTTCGGCTCCGATGCGGGGCGGCCGGATGGAGCGACGGCGCTCCGCCTCCAGGAGGCCCGCCAGCGCAGCCGCGATGCGGAGGTCATGGGGGTCCCGGGGGGTGCCGTCTTCACCGGACAGCATCTCGGGATGCTCTTCCAGGTAGCGGATGGTGACGTTTCCGGCCCGGTAGTCCGCCTCGTCCATGACCCGCCGATGGAAGCTGCGGCAGGTGTCCACCCCCTCCACCGTCAACTCGTCCAGGGCCCGGGCCATGCGGCGGATGGCGTCGTCCCGGGTGGGAGCGTGGACGATGAGCTTGGCCAGGAGCGGGTCGTAGTGGAGCCCCACCTCGAACCCCTGGGCGATGCCTCCGTCCCAGCGGACGCCGGGTCCCGTGGGCACCTCCAGATACCGGATCCGGCCCGTGGAGGGGAGGAAGCCTTCCTCGGGGAGCTCGGAGGTGATCCGACATTCGATGGCATGGCCCCGGGGCACGATCTCTTCCTGCCGGAAGGGGATGGCTTCGCCCGATGCGACACGGAGCTGCCACTGGACCAGATCGATGCCGGTGACCAGCTCGGTGACGGGGTGTTCCACCTGGATCCGGGTGTTCATCTCCAGGAAGTAGAACTCGCCGTTCTCGTAGAGGAACTCCACCGTTCCGGCGCTCCGATAGTCCACCGCCTCGGCGGCCCGCACCGCGGCGGCGCCCATGGCCGCCCGGAGCTCCGGCGACACCACCGGCGACGGCGACTCCTCCACCAGCTTCTGATGCCGGCGCTGGATGGAGCACTCCCGCTCGCCCAGGTGGATGATGTTCCCGTGGAGGTCGCCCAGGAGCTGGATCTCGATGTGGCGCGGCTTCTCCAGGTACTTCTCCATGTAGACGGCATCGTCACCGAAGGCCCCCGCCGCCTCGCGCCGGGCCGCGTCCAGCGCCCGCTCCACCTCGTCTTCCGCGGTCACCACCCGCATCCCCTTCCCCCCACCTCCCGCCGACGCCTTCAGGAGCACGGGGAAGCCCATCTCCCGGGCCAGCGCCCGCGCCTCGGCGGCATCCACCAGCCCCTCGGTGTTGCCGGGCACGATGGGGACCCCGGCGGCGGCCATGCGCTGCCGGGCCTCCGTCTTGTCGCCCATGGCGGCGATGGTGGCGGCGGTGGGTCCGATGAAGGTGAACCCAGCCTCTTCCACCGCCTGGGCGAAGGCCGCCCGCTCGGCCAGGAACCCGTAGCCGGGGTGGATCCCCACCACCTGCGCCTCCCGGGCCACCTCCAGGATCCGATCCACCCGGAGGTAGCTCTCCGCCGAGGGGGCCGGCCCCAGGAGGTAGGCCTCATCGGCGAGGAGGACGTGGGGCGACAGGCGATCGGCCTCGGAGTACACCGCTACACTGCGGATGCCCAGTTCCCGGCACGCGCGGATGATACGCACGGCGATCTCGCCCCGGTTGGCCACAAGCACGGATTCGATCACGTTCATTCTCTCCTGGGGAAGGTCCCCTTGGACCTGCATGGGGTTCTCAGCTTCTTGGTGCCCGCCGCCGGGCGGGACGGTGGGTCACGAGCCCAGGCCGTCCAGGATCCGGGCTCGGAAGGCCTGGAAATCGGTCACCGTGGTCAACTCGCCGTCCATGATGGCGGCAATCTCCTCGGCCTCGCGCCACTCGGCCTCCAGCGCCTCGGCTTCGGCTTCGGCGTCCAGCGCCATGGCCAGGGCCACCCGCTCGTCCCGGGCCAGCTCTCCCAGGGGCGCCCCGATCCGACCGAGGCCCGCCAGGAATCGCTCCATCCCGCCGACCCGGGCCAGCCCGAGCCCGGCGGCCTCGCCCACCTCCCGGGCTGCGTCATCGGTATCGACGATGCCGAGGCCGAGCCTCAGGGCCGGTCGCACCTGCCGCAGGGGAAGCAGAACCCGGTCCCCGCAGTTGGCGCACGGAACCTCTACGCCGGTCACATCGTCCACGGTGCGACTCTCCCGGAACCGGACATCCTGGAAATCCCAGGGCGCCAGCGGGAGGGGGATGCCGCACGACGGACACTCAGGCGCGAAGGGCACCGAGGTGAAGGCCAGGGTCAGGGGCGTGGCCTGGGCCAGGAAGGGAGAGGCCAGCCACTGGGACGGACCGTCCCGGCCCCCCACTCCCCCCATGGGGCCGGTGAGGCCGTAGGGATCGTACCCCTCCAGCGGCGGCGGTGGGAGAGACGACAGGATGCGGCGGAGGAACCCGCCCCTGCGACGGGGGAGCGGCAGGGCATTGCCGTAGCGCCAGCCCCCCCACTCCGGGAGGGGCGGTCGCCCCACCCGGACCACTTCCCCGTCATCGACCCGGATGAGGGCCAGGTGCTCGGTCTCCAACGTGGTCCGGCCCCGGTCCCGGACCGCCGCCTCCCACCCTTCCAGCGTCTCCCAGCGGAGGTCCAGCGGCACCGGATTCCAGCGCCGGCAACGGCCGCAGATCTCCCACAGGCGCCCCTGCCCCGGGTCGTAGGCGTGCCGCCGGCCGGGAGCAGGGGCCTCGGGAACGCCTTCGCCCAGGCCGTCCCCGCAGAAGACGCAAGTCCGCATGGAGTGGGAGGTCGCCCCCGGGTCAGAGGGGGATGTTTCCGTGCTTCGACGGCGGATTCTGGTCCCGCTTGTTCCGCAGCATGTCGAAGCCCGAAATCACCCGGTCCCGGGTCTCCCGAGGATCGATGACGTCATCCAGGAATCCGTGGGCGGCGGCGATGTAGGGGTGGGCGAACATCTCCCGGTACTCTTCCATCTTCCGATCCGTCACGGCCCCTGGATTGTCCGAGCGGGAGATCTCCTTCCGGAAGAGGATCTCCACCGCTCCCTTGGGCCCCATGACGGCGATCTCGGCCGTGGGCCATGCCAGATTCAGATCGCCGCGGATGTGCTTGGAGTTCATCACGTCGTAGGCGCCGCCGTAGGCCTTCCGGGTGATGACCGTGATCTTGGGGACGGTGGCCTCGCTGAAGGCGTAGAGGAGCTTGGCGCCGTGGCGGATGATCCCGCCGTGCTCCTGCCCCACCCCGGGAAGGAACCCGGGAACGTCCTCGAAGACCAGGAGCGGGATGTTGAAGGCGTCGCAGAAGCGAACGAAGCGGGCCCCCTTCACCGAGGCGTCGATGTCCAGGACGCCGGCCAGCACCGCCGGCTGGTTCGCCACGATCCCCACCGCATGACCACCTACATGGGCGAAGCCCACAATGAGGTTCGGCGCATACTGCTCATGGACCTGGTAGAAACGCCCCCCGTCCACGACCCCGGCAATGACCTCCACCATGTCGTAGGGCTTGTTGGGGTTCTCGGGGATCACATCCAGGA
>REEG01000272.1 GCA_007695195.1 Gemmatimonadales bacterium
GCCAACCCCGGGCCCAGCGCCCTCGTCCCGTTCCTGCGCTTCTGGTTGCCCCATGAGAGAGGTCTCGGAGCCCCGCCCCTGGCCCGGCATCTGGCATGGGAGGTGGCCACAGCACCTCGGGACGGCTGGGAGTTTCGAACCGAGGTGTATGCCCGGTCCACCCGTGACCTTCCCGTGGTGGACCTCCCGGCCGTGGTCAATGGTGGGGCAGGAGGAGAGGTGGGCCCGGCCGAGTTGGTGGAAGCCACGCGGGGCTCGGCCGTCGGTGCGGGTTTCCGGTTGCAGCGGTGGGGCGACCGGGTTCACGCCGAGGTGGGCCACGACGTGAGCCGCGCGCGACGTACCTTCCCCTCACGCTTCGGCGGGCAGGCCGTACCGGATCCCTCCGATACACCCCATCGATCGCTCCTGCGTCTTGAGGCATATGTCCACCCTGAGGTCTCGGTTCGATTTCGGGGTTCGGGGACATGGGGCCGCACCTGGGCATTTCGACGGGCCTATTACGATCTTCTGACCGTCCACGAGGATCGCCCTGAACTTGGCGTGGGCCGGCCGGGGGACTGGACGCTACCGGCACTCCTGGAGATGGATGTGGGTGTGTCATGGCGGGGGACGCCGGCGGGGATGGCGCTGGAGATTTCCGCCGATGCCCTGAACGTCCTCAACCGTCGAAATGTCCTGGACTACGGCCTCCTTCGTCTGACCGACGGATCCCATGACTATGTGCGGGTGCCCAGGTACCTCTCCGGGTTCACCCCGACGCTCACCATCCGGGCGTCCTTCTGATTTGGGGGGCTGATGAACTCCGGTATCCACCGTCTGCCCGGGGCCACTGGTCACTGATGTGCGTTCGCGTGTTCTGAAAGTGGAAATCGGCGATCACAGATTGAGGGATATGCTTCGGAATGTGCCGGTTATTTAACCGACGTTCCTTCCGGGAAAATTCCTTTCATCGCCTTCGTTGGGCGCAATCAGCGCTCTGTTCCACAAATCCGAAACCCCAGGACAGGCTTACGCATGCTCAGAGAATCGTTTCTTTCCCGCTCATGGACCGCCCTCGCAGGAGCGGCTGTCCTGACCCTGGCTCTCACGGGCTGTGACGACGATGACCCGGTGACTCCGCCCGACACCGAGCCGGAGGTTGAAACCATCGCCGACGTCGTTGCCGCCGACGCGAACTTCTCCGTTCTTCTGGGGCTTCTCCAGGACGCCGGATTGGTGGACGCCGTGGCGGATGAGGACGCGACACTCACTGTTTTCGCTCCCACCAACGCCGCCTTCGGGCCCTATGACGCCGAGGCCATCGCCGGGGCACCTGAGGTGGCGCAGCAGGTTCTCCTGCATCACGTGCTGGGCGGAGTTGCCGTCACCTCGGACCAGCTCGGCGACGGCCAGCGGGTTGAAACCCTGGCCGGAGACGAGATTTTGGTGCGGATCGTGGAGGGTCAGGTGTTCATCGACGGGTCACGGGTCACCACGGCCGACGTGGAGACGGACAACGGTGTGATTCACGTCATCGACCGGGTCCTGGTGGGTAATCAGAATCTGGCCACGGTGGTTTCGGTGATCAATCAGACGCAGAGCCTGTTTGGTGTCGTTGTGGATGCCGGGCTGGGCGACGCCTTCGCCGGGGCCGACGATTGGACGGTATTCGCGCCCAACAACGCGGCGTTCGCGGCGGCGGCCGAGGTGCTGGCTGGTCTCGATCCGGAGCAGGTGGTGGAGATTCTTCAGTATCACGTGCTCCCCTCGGGCATCGTGAACTCTACGGATCTCCTGGGCCTTCTCGATGCCCAGGGCGGAGAGGTGTCGGTCCCCACGGCTCAGGGTGAGGACGTGGTCATTACCCAGGAAAATGGGCAGATTGTTTTCAACGGCGGCCAGGCGACGCTGGATGTGGCGAATCTGGACTACTACGCGTCCAACGGGATCATCCACCTCATCGACGGGATCCTCCTTCCCGAGGCCTACCGCCCCGTCACCACCATCGCCGACGTGGTGGCCGAGAGCGCCGACTTCTCGACACTTCTGGCCGCGCTCCAAGCCGCCGATCTGGTGGGAGCCCTGGCTGACGCCGAGGCTACCTTCACGGTCTTTGCTCCCAACGACGACGCCTTCGGGCCCATCAATGTGGGGGCTCTGCTGGACAACGGGGAGGCCCTGACCGAGGTCCTCACCTACCATGTGGTACCCGGCCAGGCCATTGCCTCCGGTGCGCTGGAGGAAGGCGACAATGTAGTGACGACGCTGGCCGGCCAGGAGCTGACGGTGACCCTCACCGCCGAGGGCGAGGTATTCGTAGAGGGCTCGCAGGTCACCACCGCCGACGTGGAGACGGACAACGGCGTGATCCACGTCATCGACCGGACCCTGCTGGGGAACCAGAACCTGGCCAATGTGGTGGCATTCACGGCCGAGACCGAGGAACTCCTCGGCGTTGTGGCCGCAGCGGGGCTGGCGGAAGCCTTCGTGGAGGCTGAGGGGTGGACCGTCTTCGGACCCAACAACGCCACCTTCCAGGCTGCCGATCTGAGCGGATTCTCCGAGGAGCAGATCGTGGCCATACTCCAGTACCACGTCTTCGCTGAGGGTGTGGTGGCCTCGGGTGGCCTGCTGGGGTTGCTCGCTGAGGGCGATGGTGAAATCACCATTCCCACGGCTCAGGGCGAAGACCTCACCATTGCCCAGACCGATGAGGGGATCGTCTTCAACGGTGGCCAGGCGACGCTGGATCTGACCAATCTCGACTACTTTGCCTCCAACGGGATCCTCCACGTCATCGACGGCATCCTACTTCCGCCGAGTTTCGTGGACTGACGCGATCTACGCGGTCTCCGGAGGAGGGGAGTAGTGGCATCGTCCCGCCGCTCCCCTCCTCCGGAGAATCGCCGGCCCTGGGTGGGGATGGGAGGTCCCCTGTCCGTCCATCGATCGGGAAAGCAGTGGGGGACATCGGCGACCAGTGGGGGACATCGGCGACCAAGGACCGACCCCATGTGCGGGACCCCGCGCCGTTCTGCGGTGACCCGAGTCGGGGATGGCGGTGCCTTTTGCTGAACGGAGCCCCCCAAACTGGGGGGCGTTCAGCGTTGGTAACCTGGAGTCCGCCTCCAGGGTCTCTGGGGGTCTCGCTCGGCAACCCGGGCCAGAGCACGCCCTGCTCCAGTCCTGCTCCAGCCCTGCTACCTGACGCCGGCGGATCCTCCGCCTTGTCCCATCCCCCCCGGCGCGTGGGGCCCCGGCCCACACGTGCACACTCGGGCCCTTCAGATGCCCCGGTGTTCCCCCGACGGATACCTGTGCACCCCCAACCGCGCATCCGTGCACCCCTGAGACCAACCCCGGGGCACGGGGGGCGGTCAGGAACCGCTTCGTGCCAGCGGCTGACCCATTCGGATATCCTTGAGGCGCATGGAGAGGGAGCCAATGACCGGCACCCTCGATTCGACCCGAACCAGGATCCGATCCTCGTCGTCGCTAATGTAGACCTCCGCCTCGCCGCCCTCTCCAAACAATCCACCGGCCTTGATGATGGGGCGGACCACGATGGTCTCGAAGGTTCCGGCCGGAACCTCGATGGTCTCGCGCCTCAGGACATGGAGAATCACCGGGTTCCGGTCCGCTCGGAAGTACCGATTCAGTTCGTAGGTCTCTCCCACCTCCAGATCCATGGTCCGGATGTAGTAGAGGAAGGCGATCTCGTCCAGCGGAGCTTCCGTGGGAAGATCCCCTTCGGCCCGGTGATCCAGGCGGTCCCAGCGCCCCTCCTCTTCGATGATCTCGAAATGGCGGTATCGCTGTCGCCGGATCTGTCGCGTGTCCTGGATGAAGCGACGGCTGGAAAGTCCCACGATGTCGAACCAGGACTGGTAGTGGTCATCCACACGAGCAAGGGGGATTCCGCCGGCGATACGGAGGGAGACGTGGTAGGACGACTCACCCCGGATCCGCTCCACTCCCTCCACGGAGAGGGATCCCTCTCCCACACGAAGGCGCCCGAGGCGAACCTGGTATTCCAGCCTTTCGCCGGGACCGAATGGGGCCGCCGCCGCCGAGTTCTCCAGCGGCCCGATGAGGCCGCTCTCCATGGTCGGAGGCGTCTGCTGTCCCTCGGCCGTCGGTGGGTGCACGGCAGCCCATAGGAAGAGCAGGCCCGCGAACACAGCCGCACCGGTGGAACGGCAACCAGGACAAGATGGCATCGGAATGGACATGGAGAGGGAGGTGGAAAGTGGCGGGCCCTGCACCCCGGATCAGGACATATTACCGTTGAGAAGAGGGGGTGGCGATCCCGGTAGCCCCTCTTCCGCCCCCTGGCTCCAAGGAGCGCTTCATGCTGAATCCTGTGCTGGTGAAGGTCCTGACCCTGATCGTGGCTATCGTCCTTCTTCCGACACCGGCGGCGGCGCAGAGTTCGTCTGCCGACAATGGGCCGGGGTGGCAGGCCAGCGTTCTGCTCGGGGGCACATACTCGTCACTGCGGGATGTGGACGGGGTTGATGGCCGCTCCGGCACCATGGCCGGCCTATCCCTGGTCTTCCCGTTCATGGGCCCGCTCCGGTGGCAGCCGGAGGCCCTGGTCACCAGCCGCGGCGCGGATCTGGACCGGGGAGACGGGATCGAGTTGAGTACGCTCGAGGTGCCTCTGATGCTGCGGCTGGGACTGGGGCAGCGCGGCAATCTGACCCCCCACATCTACGCGGGCCCCTACCTGGCGATCCAGTTGGAGTGCACGGTGGAGGATTCCTCCGTGGACTGCGGCGATCGTCCCGATATCGACACCAATACGGTGGACGTGGGCGGGATCGCCGGAGGGGGTGTGACCCTGCGAGGGGGACCCTTCATCCTGACCGGTGGCCTGAGGTATGGATTCGGGGTCTCGACCCTGGCCGAATTCGAACTGGACGGCGTGACCGAATCGGCGCGCCATGGGGCCTGGTCCATCTATGTGGGGGCCGGGTTGGCGTTGGGCGGGGGCTGAGCCGGGCCACCACCGTTCCCCTGTCGGTCGATGGCGACATCGGCCTCGCGCAGCTTTCGTCCCAACTCGCGAGCGAGGTTGCGGTAGAGTACCACGGCGATGTCCGGCCTCCGGTTCCGGATCTCCCGGAGGCGATCCCGGGTGAGGACGGCGGCTACGGTGGGGTGGGCGGCCACCACGGAGGCGGTGCGGGTGGTCTCGGCCAGGAGTGCGTTCTCTCCCACCACGTCTCCCGCCTCGACCTGCCCTACGACGTTGCCGGTTCCCAGAAGCACATTCGCTCGTCCCTCAATGAGGACCAGTAGTTCATCCGCCGCTTCCCCGGCTCGGCACAGGTCCTCGCCACCTCCGAACTCCCGGACGGTCATGGCGCTGGCGAGCCGACGCGCCTGCTCGTCGTTCAATCCGTCGAAAATGGGCAACTCTCCAATGCTTGAGGCGATCCGTGGGAGTACCGCCCGGGTCCGGAAGTTACCCATGACCTCGTCGAAGATGGGGCGCATCTCGTGGATGAGGTGGACCTCCCCGAGGGTCGGTGGGACCAGCAGACGGACCATCTTCACCACATCCAGCCGTTCCACCTCGTGGAAGACCATCGCGGGGATGTAGGCCGCCGGCAGGAAGCCCACTTCCAGAAGTGTCCGCTGGAGACGGGTTCCGTGGGCATTTACCTCCACCTCGATGTACTCGACCCCCAGATCCCGCGCCCGCTCCAGCAGCGATGTGAAGAGGAAGCGAACCGAGGCGTCGGAGGCGGCAATGAGCTCGAATACCTGAATGTTGCGTTCCACGTCGTCGTGGAGGAATCCCAGGGCTCCAGCGATGGCATCCCGGGGCGCCCCAGGCCGGCGAGCCACCAGGAACGAGGCCTGCCGGGCCGTGAGCTTGAAGAAGCCGTAGTGGAGCCGCATGGGTCCGAACACGTCCCGCTTCCGTACCCTCCCCCGAGCGATGCGGAGGAGGTCGGGCATCCGCTCGGAGTCGAACGCCGAGAGCTTGAAGTCGTCGTCGAAGGGGTGGGGTGACGTGGATTCATCCACGATCACGTCCGATGCCAGCGCCACATTGTTCATGGCCAGATGGGCCAGTGGGGCGACAGCCGGGACGACCCGGGGGTGGTTGCGGCGGAGTTCCAGGGCGGGGCTGAAGTGCCGGGCGAAGGTGGCGATGCT
>REEG01000288.1 GCA_007695195.1 Gemmatimonadales bacterium
CGGAGGTTTCCGTGTCCTTCACAACAATGGGCCGGACACCGGTGAAGTAGAATCCGCGCAGAACCGGCGTCACACCCAGCTGACTGGGCCGGGAGAGTTCTACCAGGAAGGCGGTCGCCGCCTCGGAGATCTTCCTGAGCTCCCGGGGCAGTTCATAGGCCCCGCTTCGGATCTCATCCCGGCCCTCGCGGGGCAGCACCCGTAGCCGGTTCACTCCCAGGGAGGCGTGGAGTTCGTCGAAGGCGGCCCGGATCCTACCGCCTTCCTCGCGCCCGTGGGCGCCGGCATCCACAGGCGCCCGAAGAGGCAGCGTCACCCCCAGCGGATCCTGCACCTCTTCGGACTTGAGGGGGCCTACGTAGTCCAGGAAGAAGGGGAGCCGATCGGTGCGGGTGAAGAGTACATAGACCGGAACGGGTGCTCCCACCTCCACCGCCAGTTCGGCCAGTCTGGTCCGGAGGATTCGAGCCTGCTCGGGAACGCTCTCCCGCGCACCCGGCTTCAGGAATTCGTCCGTACCGAAGCAGAGGACCACGGAGCGGGCCGGCTGGCGCCCCTTCCCCGCCGCCGCTCCCAGGCTGGCGGGACGGAGACGGCGGGTCAGGCCGGCCCAGCGCCCGTCGTCTTCCAGGACCTCTCCGCCGGCTTCCAGGATCACCGTGCCGTCCTGGTACCAGACGTTGACCCCCTCGGTGGGTACCACCTCGTCGCCGTGCAGGATCTCGCCTGCCAGAAGCTCCGGCTCGAGCCCCGTGCGGGCCATGAGGGTGGTCTTGGTACTGCCCCGGGGTCCCATGACGATGGTGACGGGCAGGCGATCCAGCCTGGATCGAGGGGCGCTGGAGCGGGCCAGCCGCTCCTGGGCGGCGCCCAGAGCCAGGGCAATGTCGTCGGGGGCCTCGGTCCGGGGCGACCTCCCGGAATTCCAGAGCAATCGCACGACAAGCGCCCCGGCGACCAGCCCGAGCCCCGTCATGATTCCCCTGAATACGCGGAGAGTCGATTCATCGAGGCCGAGGAGATTCCCCACGACCCACCCGATCACCAGGAAGAAGGCCAGAGCCACGCCGCCGGCGATTCCGGCCTTCAGCCGACTGTTCATGCGTCTGATCACAGGGCACCTCTCGTCGAACCGGTTCGGAGGCCGGGGATGTCCGGGATCACCATGGCCGCAGCGGTCAGGGCATCCACGGCTCCGCCCAGGAAGATGCGGTAGAGGACGAAGGCACCACCGGCCAGGATCACCACCACCACAAGGGCAATGGCCAGGCGGGGCACCCATGGATCCCGGTGAGCAGGCGGCTCTTCATCCCGAGGCAGGGGCCAGGACGGCGCCAGCGGTGGATGCCCCCCCCGGATCCGATCAATGCGCTCCTGCACGGTGGAGGTATAGCGGTAGATCTCTCCATCCCCTCCGCTTCCGAATCGCCCCCGGAAGCCCAGGACCAGACAGAGCTGGTAGACCTCCAGGAGGTCGGCCAGTTCCCACGAGTCCGGGCGTTTCAGTACCTCAGACAGGGTTCTGAAGAAGTTCTCCCCCGCCATGTGATCGCCGAAAACCTCTTCCTGCAGTGGGCGTCGGGGCCAGTCCCGGAACATGGGTTGACTGGAATTCAGGACCGCCTCGTCCAGGAATGCCACCACCGCATAGATCGCATCCTTCACCAGGTTCCGGTCGTAGCCGAATGCCCTTGCCTCCTCATCGGCCAGGGCCAACAGACGTTTGACGTGGGACCGGAAGCTCTCCACGTCCTGAGCGGATTGCCGGTCGGTGCGGATCCGAACGATGACCGTGAAGATCTCCTGGAGGCTCCGGGCCAATCGGCCTGTTCCCGTGACGTCCGAGGTGGGGTGATGGGTAGGGCTCAAGGCGGCTTCGGCCATGGAGGACTCTCTGGGTGTCGATGGTTCCGGACTGCAACTGAGGTGAACATACGGGCCGCATACCCTCGCGGCCACGCCGGATCAGGGGAGCACCACCAACTCCATCTGCGCGTTGGGGATCGAGTCCGGGAGGTAGATGCCGAAGGAACCGGACTTTTCCATGAGGGTCCAGCACGGTCCCTCCTTTCGGAGTTCGAAGTACTGGGTCCCCGTCGACGGCCGGAGTGTGGAAGGCGGAGCCGGCACATGGCTCAGGTCCAGTCCCGGGAAGGCCTCCCGCACCAGGCGCTGAATGTGCTCGGCTGAGCACACCTTCACGACCCGTTGAATCCGACCCGCCAGTTCGCCTACCGAAAGGTCGCCGCGGATGCCCAGGAAGAAACGTCCGCTGTGGAACACCTCGTGATCCGTAAGCCGGGCCTCGTAGAAGGGGTGCCCCGTTCCATCCAGTTCCAAACGGTACGACCCGGTGGGCAGGACCACATCCAGATTGCTCCGGAGGTGTCGTTCCAATTCCCCGAAGCAACGTCCCAGGTCATCGTGGCGGTACAGCGGGAGTTCATCGGCCCGAGCTTCCAGGGCGAAGGTGCAGAGGGCACCGGCCAGTCTCGCCAACTCCTGGTAGAGTGCTTCAGGATGAGCCCCACGGGTCTCCCGCAGGTGGCGGAGGGCGGGGAGGCTCTGGTGAAGCGCATGGGCCAGCCACATCTGCGCCACCTCGGGGGGAGCTCCGCTGGGGCGGAGACTCCGGGCCCGGGCATCCACCATCTCAAGGACCCGGGCCAGCAGTTCTCCGAGAGCCGGTACCGCTCCGATCCGGAGAACCGGTGGGATGAACTCCGGGTCGAAGACGAAGTTGCCCCGGCCATCCCGTATGATTCGGGCCATGGGGAGTGTGACCAGCGGGCCCCCGTCGTCCAGCTCCTCATCCAGAATGAGACGAAAGTTCTTGCGACCGAAAGTGATGGGCCGGGTTTCCTCTCCGCTGATCTCGTCGGTCTGCTCCCTGCTTTCAGCCACGAACCGCCGAAGCTCGACATCGGGGTCATCGACTTTCGCCGTATTTGCCGCTCCCGCCCGATACTCAGGGATGGCCAGATGAACCACGTGGGAGGGGCGCGTGGGTGAGAAGCGGTCCCGGATCTGCAAGGGTGCCGGGGGAGGGTCGTGAGGGAAGTGGAAGACCAGACCATCCGGCAGGATGCCCCGGGCCTGCCGGAGGCTCACGGTCCCGTTGAGGAGGGATTCGCCGTCCAGTTCGAGGCCGGAAAACCCGTAGCCCGCGAAATACAGACTGGAGAGGGCAAAGGAGGTGGCATGCTCGAAGAAGCGGCCCTGGGCTTGGAAGTGATGCTGTGCCAGGTGCATGCCCTCTTCCCAGACAACCCTGGTCAGTGGTCTCGATTCCATGGTCACCGGGTCGGCACCTCTGAGGTCGGATGGGAAGGACCGTTTGCTCGCCGGAGGGCGATTAGTCTAGTATTCTATCGGTCGCAGGCCCGGGCAAACAACCTGCTCCCGAACCCCGCTGCGCGAGAGGTCTCTGTCCAACCTTCTCCGCGCCATCGATCCATCTTCCTCGCTGCTTCTCCCAATCCATGACCCGAGAAGAACTGGAGTCCCGCTACCAACTCCTACAGCAGGTGACCGACGGGGACGTCCGGACCCACCACGCCGTCGCTGCCGGGGGGACGGTGGTGATGGTGCACTTCGTCCGTCCGGGAACCCCCAGGGGCGACGCGGCGCTGGGCGCGGTGGCGGAGTTGGGCGAGGCAGGGGCGGACCGGATCCTGCGCCGCCACCAGGTGGACGGCGAAGAGGTTCTGGTGACTCGTTTTCTCATCGACGAAAAGACGCTGGAAGGATGGCTCGGCCTCACGGTTGCGCCGGATGCGGCCGGCGGCACGCAGACCTCGGAGGCACCGGAATCCGAGTCCTTTTCCGTGGCATCCGGCGAGGCATCTCCGCCTGCGTCATCCGACGACGCTCCCGGCGAGTTCACACGTCTCTTTCGCGCTGTGGAAGTGCCGGATCCCAAGCCGACCCCCGTCGAGCCTCCGTCCTCTGCCGCCTCGTCGCACCCGGAGTCTGGCGCTGCTCCGCCCCCGCCGGCGGAGCAGACCTTGGTCGGGCCTCCTGCGCCTCCGTCACCACCCCGACCCGCCGACGCGCCGGGAGAGTTCACACGGCTCTTCCAGGCCGTTCGCCCCAAGGACGTTTCCGAGGGGAGGGACTCCGGTCCACCGCCGCCGCCGCCGCCGCCGGCAACGCCGCGCTTCCCGACGGCACCCCCATCCGCAGGGTCTCTGCCATCGCCGCCGCCACCACCAACGGGCTCGACGTCCTCCTCCGGGTCCACCGCCCGAGATAAGCCCGTGGCCGGATCATCTCCGCCATCCGCCCCGGGGTCCTTTACCCAGGAATTCGGCCGGGTTCTTCGTCCCGGGGAGTCCCCCGGAGAGAAGGCGTCGGGATCCGGGGGATCTGAGCGCAGGACGCGCCCCCCCCCGCCGGCGACGCCACCCAAATCGCCGCCGCCTCGCCCACCCCAGCCGGACTTCTTCCTCGGAGAGGTGGACCATGTGAAGTCCAGCGGAGGATCCGAGAAGAGAGAGGGGCCGGAACCCGACGACTACCTGGATCGGCTCAGGAGCGCCGCTGCGCCGCCTCCTCCAGCTACGCCTCGTCCTGCCGGGCCGCCCCCGCCACCACCTCCAGGGAGCGGTCCACCTCCACCCCGTCCCGGCCAGCGGGGCCCAGCCCCATCTTCGGGCGTCGGAGGTGCGGGGGCTTCGGGGGGAGGGCGAGCGGGTCCCAGCGACTTTACCCGCGTCATTTCGGCCATGGACGGCGGGGCAAGCCTCCGGCGCTCCGCCCCGCCTCCACCCCCGGTGCCAAGGGCTCCGTCGGGAGTGACTGGAATGCGTGGAGCGCCTGCGGGATCTGCCGGCGACAAGCGGTCGACCCTCCTGGTGGTGCTGGGGATGGGGCTCGTTTTTCTGGTGGCGCTGGGGGTCATCCTCTATTTTGCGCTCGCCGCCGATTCGGGCACGGGCGGCGAAGGGGGGGGCGATTCGGAGGAGGCCGGCGAGGTTTCCGGTGTCCTCCTGCGGACGGCCGGGTCCGGGCCGCACATCCACTTCATCTCCCGTACGCCGCCTGAGTCCCGGCAATTCAGCGGGACTGGATTGCCTCCGGCAGGATGAGGACCAACTCCAACGAGGCGTCCTGGAAATCGGAGGGAACGTAGACGCTGAGGTTTCTGGCCCTTCGCACTGCGTCCCATTCCTCTCCCCCCCGCTCCAGGGCGAAATAGTGTCGCCCCGTGCGAACCGGCACGGCTTCCGGTGGTTCGGGGACGTGACGCAGGGGCATTCCGGGAAGTGCCTGGCGGACCAGGTGGGACACCCGATCCGCCGCACCCACCTTCAGCAACTGCGGGGCACGCCGGAGGATGGTGCCCACGTCTCCCGAACAGAGCAGACCCAGGAAGAGCTGCGTTGCGCGTAGATACTCCTCCCGATCGAGGGCGGTGGCGTGCACAGCGCCCCCGGTAGGACGTAGCGGGAGGGTGACGTGGTGGACCGGGACCACCGTTTCCAGGAGTTGCCGGATCTGTTCGTCCAATTTGGTGAACACGGGTCCGGGCTCGAGGTGGTCGTATGAAGGAAAGTCCGCCGGGGTGATGGACCTGGAAAAGGTGGCCAGCGAGCCGGCGAGTTCCAGCATGGCCTGGAAGAAGCGCTCCGGGTGGCCCCGTCGCACCTCGAAGAGATGACGGAACCGCGGTAGGGCCGTGTTGATGGTGTACAGCAGCCAGAAGTTGGCGACGTTGGACGCCCCGAAGTCGGCAAGCCCTCCGGCCCGCTCCCTTCGCCCGGATCCCAACGCGCTGCTGCGAGCTGTGAGAAGCTCCAGGAGCCGCCGGGCCAGAGCCATGAGGTATTCGCTCGCCCCCAGGTCCAGGAGAGGCGGAACGAATCGAGGGTCCAACTCCAATTTTCCCGCCGGGCCCCGGAGGACCCTGGCCACAGGCAATCCCGTCATGCCCTCTCGGTTCTCCCCCTCCAGCATGAGCCGCAGGTTCTTGCGCGCCACCTGCACCGGCTTTTCCGTGAGACCGTTGTTCTCATCCCGCCGAAGCTCCACCTCGGCCAGAAAGCGGGCGTCCCGTGCGCCGTCCCCAATTCCCACGTTCCGTCCACCACTTCGCCGCTCCGGGACCATGAGGTAGACCGTCATGGAGGTCTGATCCGGGCCCCACA
>REEG01000274.1 GCA_007695195.1 Gemmatimonadales bacterium
TGCCGGCGCTCCAGGCGTTCTTCGGCGACGCCGGCTACATCCGGAGCGGCGTCTCCATGTACCCGCCCTTCACCTCGGCCCTCATCCTCCGGATCCGGGATGGGCTCGCCATGGACCAGGGGACGGTCATCGACTGGGGCGTGTGGAACCCGGACGAGGAGGAGTTCGTGGGGCGGATGGGTGTGTTCCGGAAGTATCTGGCCTCCATGCCCCGCCGCTCCCGGTTCGCCGTGCTTCACGGCTTTCCCTACACCCACCATCTGGCCGGGATCAGCCTCTGGAACCTGCCGGAGAAGGTGGAGCGGTACCGGTGGGTGGAGTTCTACTGGTTCAACACCGACACCGTGGGGCACATCTGGGGTGAGGCGTCGCAGCGGGAGAACCTCCGCCTCTTCGACCGCTACTTCGGGGGGATGGCGTCGAACCTGGACCCGGAGGTGCAGGTGGTGGTCTACGCCGACCACGGGATGAGCTTCGGTCCGGTTCTGGACTACGACGGGGAGGTGTCCCGCTTCCTGGAGGGGCGCGCCGTCTTCTACGCCTACCCCAACATCTACCTGGAGCCGGGCCAGGACCCGGCGACGGTGGCCCAGGCGCTGGTGCAGGAGACGTGGCAGGAGTTCGCCTTCTTCCGGGCTTCGGAGGGGGACGGCGTCGTGGAGGGGTTCGATCCCGCCGGGCGGCGCCTTCGCTTCCACCGCATCGGCGACCCGTCCAGCGACGAGGTCCGGATCCGCTATACCTGGTTCGAGGGCGCCGGCGGGGATCACCCCGAGTGTCCCGGACCGGGGTGTGGCCATGAGGACCCCCTGGGATACCATGAGCTGGGCTACCGCGGCGAGGCCCTGACCCCGGAGGAGTGGCTCGACCTCACCCACCGGCACCGCTTCCCCTACGCCCCGGTGCGCATCCTCGAGCTCTTCCGGAACCCCCGGGTGGGAGATGTGGTGACGGTGCTGAATGCCGGGCCCAAGGCCGGCCCCTGGGTCCTGGAGGGGAACCACCACGGACTCACCCGGAGCGACATGGCGGTGCCGGTACTGGTCCGGGGTGAGACGCTGGCGCCCCTCCGGGGGCGGACCCATCTGCCGGTGGAAGAGCTGGGGGCCTACCTTCCCGAGGCCGGCTTCAACGGGCAGGAGCCCGGTCGGGACATCCACCAGGGGGGGGCGTGGATGTCCTCGGCGGAGGTGGCGCTGTCGCCCCTCTACCGGACGCGGGTGGGGGCCGAGGTGGTGGGTGCCTGGGACCGCGCCGAGCCCCGGCGAGGGCGAGGGTGGGTGGGGTGGGATGTGGCCAGCGGGTACGTGAGCCGCTTCTGGATCGGAGCCGGCGCCGTCCGCGATACCGACGGGACCCGCCCGCTGGTGCGGGGCGACCTGGAGATGCGGGTTCGGCGGGTGGGGGCGCGGGTGGGGGTGTCCAGCGACGAGTCCACCCGGCTCGACCTCTTCGTCCGGGCTGCCGGCAATCTTGACGTGCAGCTCCGGAACTTCGGCGAGGTGGGGGTGGGGTTCCGCTACTGAGCGTCGTTGGCGAGCTCCACCGGATAGCGGGGCTCGTCCCAGAGGGTGAAGTTCCGGACCAGCGCCTCCGTCTCCCACGACGACCCGTACATGACCACCCGCCACTCGGTGTTCGCCCCGTTCCTTAGGCGGAGGGGAGAGGTGGCCACCGGGGTCCGGTTCACCAGCAGGGTCAGGGTGCCGTCGGCGCGCATCTGAAGCGCCGCGTGGGCCCAGTCATCGGTGGGGAGATGGGCGGAGAGGTCCACGCCAACCTGGGGAAAGCCCGTCGCCACTTCGAACGTTCCCCGCGTCGGATCAAAGGTGCTCAGGAACCCCCGGGGGTAACGGAAGCAGGCCTCCTGGCGCATGGGCAGATCGTGGTGCTCGAATCCCGATGCGCCTGTGAGGCCGCCACCCGAGCCGCCTCCCGAGCCTGCACCCGAACCACCGGCGCCCGAACCGCCACCCGAGCCCCCTCGTGAGGCTGAGGGCAGATCTGTCTCGGCCAGGCAGAGGAAGAACCACTGCTTGTCGGTCCGGGTGAGGGGCAGCCGGAATTCCACCTCGGCGGTGAGGCCCCGGGGGAAGGGCCATGCCTCGGCGCTGATCACCCCGTCCCGGTAGAGGGCGTCGCCGTCCAGGAGGACCACCGACTCCCCGTCCCGCTCCACCGGACGGGCGGGCGGGTACCCCACCTGCCGCCACACCCCGGGATCCAGCTCCGCCAGGGGATCCTGCAGGAACGCGCCCCGTCCCTCCTCTCCCTGGACCTCCACGGTCACCGAACCGGCGAGCCACCCGTCCCACCACGCCGTGATCCGCGCCTGACCCAATCCGTTCCCGAACATCAGACCGGACTCGGTCACCGAGACCACGGCGGGGTCCGACGAGCGCCACGTCACCCCCTCCGCCGGAGCGCTCCCACCGTCGCTCAGCCCCAGGCGGGGTTGGAGACGCCGGGCCTCTCCCCAGTTCAGGGGGACGGTCGCCCCCTCGATCTCCAGGCGTTGGGGCACCGCAGAACCGGTCTCCGGAAGCCACGAGATTCCGATCAGGGACCGGGCCGGGATGGGAAGTGGCGTCCAGGTATGGTCGTCCAGCGCGTGGAGGACGGGCAGGAGTTCGCCCTGGATCACCGCCAGGTAGATGAGGTGGGAGCCATCGGGAGAGCAGGCCAGGGGCCCCCCGGTGGGGCCGGGCGTGGGGATCGGTTCCAGCGCGGCCCGGTCGGGGCGGAAGTGGTAGACGCCGGCCACACCGGCCTGGGAACGGGTCAGGAAGAGCCCGTCCAGATCCCCGCACCACGCCAATCGATGAAGACCGGACAGGGCGCGGGTATGGACGCGCTCGCCCAGGGGGGTGGCGACCACCAGGGTGTCGGTGGTGGCCTCCACGAAGAAGGCGATGCGGCGACCATCCGGTGACATGACGGGCCGGCGAAGGGTGCCGGTGGCCTCGTGAATACGCCGTCTCGGAAGCTCGACGTCGGCATCGGCCACAGGCGCAGAATCTTCCCCCGGGATCGCCTCCCCCGGATCCAGCTCCACCAGATAGAGGTCCCGCTGATACTCCACCACATCCAAACGCTGGGAGAGGACCAGGAGTCGCCGCCCATCCGGTGTCAGGGCCTCGGCGAAGTCATCTCCCTCGGTGCGGTAGAGCTCTTCCACCCCCCGGCTCGTCACCAGGGAGATCCAGGGCTTCTCTGCGGGGCGGGTCGATTGGGCGATCCAGTGGATCTCGCCGTCCCGACTTCGCAGGGGCAGGGTGCGTTGGTGAAGAGCGCCCACCGTAGGGGTGAACGTCCGCATCGCCCACTCCGAGGGCGGACCGTGATCCGGCGTTACCTCCACGATCTCGTCGCGCCCCATGAAGAAGAGGGTCCCGCCGCCGAAGGGTGCCGGAGGCGGCGACTCCGCTTGCCCCATGGGGAGGAAGATCGCCAGGAGGAGGACCAGGGTAGCCACGGCGCCGGCGCCGAAGGTGAGGGTCCGAAGCGCCCCGGGGCTCTCTCCCCACCCGAATCCGGCCCCGGCCCCGGCCCCGACCCCACCCGTCTTCCGCATGGCCGCCTGTTCGGCCCTCCACCGCGGGAGGATGAGGGCCGCCAGCTCCCGGTGGACCGGAGTGAGCGACAACCCGGGGAGGAGCCGGAGGAGTCCTTCGGCCAGGAGACGATCCACGGCGGCGGTCGCATCGTCGCGTTCGGCGGGATCCACCGCCAGGATCGCCTCCACCGGAACCGGTTCCCGGGAGCCGGCCACCCTCCCCAGGATCCGGCGGGGCAGATAATCCAGACGTTCCCAGCGGCCGAGCCACCGGTCGCGGATATGGGGAGGCAACTCAGGGGCTCGACCGTCCCCGTCGGCTCCCGCCTCGAGCCAGACCTCCACGGCGGCCATGGTGAGTCCGGGGTGTCCCTCTCCCACGGCCAGGAGCTCGTCCGCCGTGAGGCGTCCACCCAGAGCGTCGGCGAGGCGACCGGCCTCGGTGGGACCCCAGCGCTCCAACTCGAAGGCGCGTTCCCCGCCCTCTCCCACCAGTTGATCCAGCGCCAGTCCAACATCGGAGGTGGGGAGGGTTGGTGTCGCCGTCACCACCGCCATGACGGGGTGGCGCGCCAGCTCCCGGAGGGCCAGGGTGATGATCTCCCGACTCTCCCCGTCCATGCGGTGCACTTCTTCCAGGACCAGAAGGAGGGGCGCGTCGTCGGACACGGCTCCCAGAAGATCCACCAGGGCGTCGGCGATGGCCACGGGGGTGGGGTCGCGGGCACCCAGGGGCCCCGGCGCCCGCCTCCGCTCCGGCGCCGTCTCGGGAAGAGAGGTGGAGGTGAGCTCGGCGAAGATCTGGGGGTCGTTGGTTCGGGACGGGACGAAGCGTCGCAGGATCTGCTCGCTGGCGATGCTGGTCCCGGCGGCGCCGGGGCACTCGATGAGGCGATTCACCAGGCGCCCGAGCGCGGTGAGGGGAGGCTCGCCTCCTCCCCGAAGCCCCCGGATCCGGAGGATTGTGGCCTGCTGGATCCGGGCCGCCCGTTCCAGCTCCGCCACCATCCGTCGTTTCCCGGCGCCGGGCTCCGCCAGCAGGGTCACCACCTGGGTGGTACCGGCGTGGGCCCGGATCCAGCGAGCGATGAGTTCGCTGCGGATGGCGTGTCCGCCCATCAGGGGGAGGTCCCGGGTGCGGGGGTGGGTCCGGTCCGTTACCCGGCGTCGGGGGGGAGCGCCGTCGGTGTCGGCAGGGGGGGAGGTGGGGTCGCCATCCGTCGCTGCCTCGCCGCTGCCGGACCCCTGTGCGGCGCCGGACGCCGGGGGGGCACCGGCCCCCTGGGGCCCGCCGGATCCCGGGCGGCCATGGGGAGCCAGGGTGTCACGGGAAGCCGGAGTGTCACCGGATTCGCCGGCGACTTCGTCCCCCCGCTCATCCGCAGCCCGGCGGTAAGACCCGGGGCGGGCGGCTCGGATCTGCTCGCGAAGGACGGCCAGTTCGCTCCAGGTGGGGTCCGGGTCGCCGGCCACCGCACCGGGCGGTCCGGTGCCGGCTCTCGTCCGACCGCTGCCCGCACCCCTGCCGGCGCCCCCGTCCCGCGCCGCCTCCACCAGAGCCGCCTCGGCCTCGTCCAGGCGATTCAGGAGGAGAAGCGCCTGGATCCGGGCTTCATGGGCACTGCGCCGGTGCGGCTCGACCCGGAGGGCCGCCTCGAACCACTCCAGCGCCGCGTCGGGGCCGGTGGTCCGGAGGGCACGCCGGCCCTGGTCCAGGAGGGCGCGCCCGAATCGCCGCTCCACCAGGTTCCGGACCTCCTCAGTCCAGCGATTCCAGGCCCTGGATCCGGGATGGGGAAAGAGCCGGAAGGGTGGGACGGACCAGAGCTCCAGAGCCTCGGTGAGCCGCCCTTCCTCGATGAGTGCCTCCACCTCCTGCACATCGGTGGTCACCCGCCCGGGGGCGAGTTGCACCGGGTCCTGGGAGGCGAAGACCTCTTCACCCAGGTGTTTGCGGAGGGTCCAGAGCGCCTGACGCAGGGAACCGCGGGACCGGCGTTCGGGGCGATTCGGCCAGAGGAGAGCGGCCAACTCGTCCCGCAGGACCCCGTCCGGGTGATGGGCCAGATAGACCAGTAGGGCCAGGGGTTTGCCCCCCGGCAGGGAGACATCGTCCCCGTCCGCCCCCTGGGAATCCAGGGGCGCCAGAAGCCGAATCCTGATCCGTGGACCTGTGGGCAAGGAGGGGTTCGCTGAGGCGGGAATTCGGGGGGAGGGGACCCATCACGGTGGGTGACGCGGCACCCGCCGCGGGATGCGACGAATCCCTCCCAATTCCTTCAAGCGAGTAATAGTTGCCCGGTTGTGGAGAGTCTGTCAAATCCTCCCTGGTCGGTAGCCCCGGTGGTCAGCGGAGGCGGACGGATTCCCGGGTCACCCGGACCCCGTCGGAGATCTCCACCTCGAGCCCGGAAAGCCCCGGATCCCGGAGTTGCACGTCGCCCCCCCGGATCCGTCCCACAACCCGCCCGGTGGCCGGGTCACGGAGCGTGAGGAGGGGGTAGTGTTCCGCGTTCCACCGGATCCGCACGAGGGAGGAAGCGGGGCCGTCGGTGGGGCCCCGTGCGCCCGGGCCGGC
>REEG01000112.1 GCA_007695195.1 Gemmatimonadales bacterium
GTCCAAGCAGCGTGAAGGTCAGCGCCACAACCGTGCCGGTCCCGGGCTCGAAGGGGATCGAGAAGAGAAGGAGGCCCAACACCAGATGCACGGTGAACCCCAATACCAGGAATTCGGGCCAGGAGATCCGGTGGAGTGTACTTCGGCGGCGGAGGCGCCAGAGCATGCCGATCCCACCGGACGTCAAGATGGTGAGCGTCCCGATGGGGGCTCCCACACCCCCCTCCGACCAACGGAAGGCCATGGCCATGATCATGGCCAATATGGTGGAGAGGGGGGCGGCAAAAAGTCCCATCACTCCGAAGAGGACGGATCGCGCATCGAAGAATACGTCGCTCTCCACCACCACAGGTGCCGACATGACGGAGATGGCGATGAGGCCGATCAAGAGCCCGGCCAGAACCTCGTCCGCGTGGCGACGGCCGAGGCGGAGCTTGCTTACGGTGAGGCTGTAGACGAACGCCAGCCCCAGGAGAAGGACGGCGTTCTGCAGGATCCCCACCAGGAATTCCGCCTGCAGGAACTGTCCCTCCATGGCCGTTCCCTGTGGGGTGGACGAGCGTAGGCCCATCGCTCGGACCAAAGGTCCGAAACGGAATGGCGAAGGGGCTTTCCGGGCCTGGTGCTCGCTTGAGTGTGAGTGTGGGAAAGGTAAGGTGGACCTCTCCGGAGCTACAACAGCTTTCTTTGGTGGCCTTTCCGTTCCCCGGTGCGTCGCCCAGGTTGAGTGGTTGTGCATCCGGTCCTCACGTGGGCCGGTGCAAGCGGAACCGGCGGTGCGAGAGGAGGGGCAAACGAATGGCTCGAGAGGACCACGACCCGGATTACGATCCCAGGGATCCCATGGACCAGGCGTGGGTCCTGGACGAGGCCGACCGGATCCTATCCGAGGAGCATGATATCCCCGAGCTGAGGCTGCGGGAGCGCCGCCTCCTCCGATCCGGGGCGCCGTCCCTTCGGGACATCCTGGCGCTCCGATTGGCTCGCTCACGTTCATGGCTACGGCGGGAGCTGGCGCTTGACCCCTCTCCCCTCCACCTCTCCATCGTCTTCGCCGTATACCGGGAAACGGGGAGACTCATGCCGGTGGATCGGCATCCCCATGGAGAGGACCTTCTCGTCCAGAAGATTCGCCAACTGGAGTGGCTCTGCTCTCCCTTCCCGCAGGTCACGTGGGAGATGCTGGTGGTGGATGACGGCTGCCCGGACGGCAGCGCGGCGGTGGCAAGGGAGATCCTGGTCGAGCGCTGTCCTGAAGCCCCGGTCCGCGTTCTCGAATTGGCCGAGGCCATCAGGCAGGGAGATCCCCTCCCCTTCGCAGAGCCCCTGGCCTCCACCGACCAGAGCCGAAAGGGTGGATCCATCGTGTACGGTCTCCAGGAGGCGTTGAACTCGCGGGATCCGGATCCCCGACACATCCTCGTTTACACCGACGCCGATCTTTCCACTCACCTGGGTCAGGTCGGGCTCCTGGTTCGGCATCTGGCCCGAGGGGAGAAGCTGGCGGCGGTCGGAACCCGACGCCATTGGCGATCCGCAGTGGTGAAGGAAGGCAGTCGGGACCGCCGAGGACGACTCTTCATCTACCTCTGGAAGGGCCTGCTGCGCCCCATTTCGTTCATCACCGACACCCAGTGCGGTTTCAAGGCCTTCCCCGATCCTGTTCTCCGCGAGATTCTCCGAGATCTTGTGGAGCCTGGCTTCGCCTTCGATATGGAGTTGCTCCTTCGCACCGAGACCCTCGGACCCGGCCGCATCGCGCGGGTCCCCATCGTCTGGATCGATAGCGACGAGGCGTCTACCACCACGGCGCTGGCCCCGTATCTGGATATGCTGAAGGCAGCGGCCCGTATGTACCGGGCACATCCGTTCGCTTCGCCGGAAGCGGACGCCCTGGCTGGATTCATCGAGGGGCTGGAGCCCGCGGGGTGGCGGCGCCTCCTGGAGGTCGTACCCTCCGTGATCGCTGATGGAGAGCCCGGGGACTTCGGTGGGAAGCGCCCGGTGGGTGTGGATGATCTGGAACTCCTCCTCTCCGGTGACGAGGCGGACCGGTGGGCGTCGGATTGATCTCCGATTGACCCTCCGGCGGGGTGGCGGGTATTGTCTATGGTCCACTGGGGATTCCGTCCACTGGGAATTTTTCGGTGGGCCCATCCGCTCCGCCTGTCCTGTTCCAACCCCTCCGTTCCGTCATGCCGGCTGGATCCCCACACCTCTCCCGTTCCCACTCCCAGTCCCGTGACGTCCACACGTCCGATCGGGTCCGTCGTGCCCGGCACCGGATGCAGACGCTGGGAGAAGAGATCGCCAACAGCGTCAGCCACGGCACCGGATTCATTGCTGCCGCCGTCGCCGCGCCCTTCCTGGTGGGAGGAGTGGCCGGCTCCGGCCGTACCATGGAGGTGGTGGCCGCCTCGGTCTTTGTGGGGACGGTCCTCCTCGCATACCTGGCATCCACCCTCTACCACGCCTTCCCCTGGCCCCGGGCCAAAGCGACGCTGCGGAAGCTGGATCACGCCTCCATCTTCCTGCTCATCGCCGGAAGCTACACCCCCTTCACCCTGGGCGTGCTACGCGGTGGATGGGGGTGGACCCTCTTCGGGATGATCTGGACGCTGGCCCTGGCCGGTGTGCTCCTCAAGACCTTCGGCGGCCTCCGGTTCCCCCGCCTCTCCCTGGCTCTTTATCTGGGGATGGGGTGGCTGGTGGTGGTGGCCATTGTTCCCCTGGTGCAGAGCCTTCCGCCGGCGGGGCTCGCCTGGCTGGTGGGAGGCGGCCTGGCCTACACCGTGGGGGTGATCTTCTACGCCAGGGACCACTTCCCATACTCGCACTTCATCTGGCACCTCTTCGTACTGGCCGGTACGGTCTGTCACTTCGTGGCCGTGGCGGGGTGGGCGATGCCCTGACGGAGGGTCTCTGCCGCTACCGGCGCAGCTCCCCGAGGAACGCTTCCCAGGCTGGTTTAGGCTCAAAGGAATCATCCAGGAGTCCGAGAGTGCAGATGTAGCTCCTCCACCGAGCGAAAAGTGGCCCGGGCAGGTCTTCTTCCGTCAACCGGAAGATGTCCACAATGAAGTCGCAGGTGGGCTCATCGAAGTCGAAGAGGGTGAAGAGGCTTACGAACCGAACGTTCTCGAACTCCCTGAGAGTATCGAGCAAGGTGCGGAACGGGTCAGCGCCTAGGCAAGGCAGGCTGCAAACCCCGCCTCAAGCTGGTCCCGGTCCAGGTTCCTGCCGATGAAGACGAGGGAATTCCGACGTTCCTGGTCATCCCAGGGTCGATCGGGACGTCCGTCGAAGAGCATGTGAACGCCCTGGAAGACGAACCGTCGATCGGATCCCTTGACGCTAAGGACACCCTTCATGCGAAAGATATCGGGTCCCTGGGTTCGGAGTACCTGGCTCATCCAACGATTGAGCAGCTCACCGTCCAAGTCCCCTGGAAGGGTGATCCCCACGGAGGTGACGTCGTCGTCGTGTTCGTGATCGGGCTTGAATTCCCGGGAGTCCGTGGGGTGCATGCGTTGTCCACTGGAGTCCAGGACGACCGCCTGGAACTCATCGGGGTGATGCTCAGCGTGAAGCGTGTACCATCCGGCTTCTGGAATGCTGACACGGATTTCCGTTGGAGGGTGGGTCAAGTCCAGGATCCATTGCCCTGACCAGGGATGGATCGTATCACCGGGACCGACCTCCTTTCTCGCCCCGGAGAAGGCCAGGACCGCATCACGTTCCAAGGCGTCCAGCCCACCCTTCCCATCCTGTGAGGTCGCGAGAAGTGCCATAGCCATGGCCGGATCCGGTCCATCCTGTAAGACGACGGTGTGATCGCCCTTTGGGAAGTAGAATATGCCACCCCATTCGAAGGGATATTCCGGCTCCATGAAGCGGGGATCGACTTCCAGCGCCCGGTCCAGGTTGAATCCTCCGACCCCCAGGATGCGGTCCAACGGGATGTCGCCATGGGAGGTGCGGAAGATCCGAGCTACCGAATTCATGGAGCGTATTCGACGCTCGAGGTCATCCAATTCTGCCTCGGTCACAAGATCGGTCTTGTTCAGCAGAATCACGTCTGCAAAACCGATCTGCTCCCGCACCTCGTCAGACTCGTCGATATGGAGAGCTACGTGCTTCGCGTCAATCAAGGTGACGATTCCGTCCAGGGCCAGCTTGGCCTGGATCTCGTCATCCATGTAGAAGGTCTGCGCTACCGGGCCGGGATCGGCCAAGCCGGTCGTTTCAATGACGATGAAGTCGAACCGGTCACGCCGCTTCATGAGGTTCCCGAGAATCCTGATCAGGTCCCCGCGCACCGTACAGCAGATGCACCCGTTGTTCATCTCGAAGATCTCTTCCTCGGCTCCGATCACGAGATCCTGATCCACGCCCACTTCACCGAACTCATTTTCGATGACGGCAATCCTCTTCCCATGATTCTCGGTGAGGATGCGGTTCAGCAGCGTCGTCTTGCCGGAGCCGAGGAATCCAGTGAGAACGGTTACGGGGACGAGCTCTTCGACGGGTGGGGACGGCATGGGGTCATCCTTGGAAGGGGATCGGGGCGTACAGCAGATACTCGGGGCGCCACGCCACTCAGCTGAGATGCCCCGTTGGGGGCCGGGATCCGGCGGAACCCAGGGCACGTTCTGCGAACCGGTGGTGAGTGAGGAGGATCCGATCAAGACGAAGAAGGACTTCCCCCTCAAACTCTATATGATAATGAGTTATCGTTACTGCTGCAAGTCTCTTTTCCGGGAAAGTTGAGAGCGAAGGAGTGCAATGAACTCATGGCGGCGCACTGGGAGTGGGTCATCTCCCCGAAGGAGGAGGCCCTCCTCACCGAGTCCGCGCGAAACCTCGGTCACCCAGGGTTCCTGCAGTCCGGCCGCCGCCAGCATGGTTCGGTCGGTGAGGACTCCCTCGGGCGGCCCCTGTCCGAGGACCTCGCCGTCCCGGATGAGCAGGGCATGACTCACCTCCTCGGCCACGAACTGAACGTCGTGTGAGGTGAGCACTATTGTTTTGCCTCGTTCCCTCAAGTCACCCAGAAGGCCGATGAAATCCCGGCGGCTCGGTGAGTCGAGCCCAAGGAGGGGTTCGTCGAGGAGGAGGATCTCGGGGTCCATGGCCAGGACGCCGGCCATGGCGACCCTGCGCTTCTCACCTCGGCTCAGAGCGTGAATCGGATGGGACCGCAGGTCCTGAAGGTGCAACCGGTCCAACTCACGCTTGACCCTGGCCTTAACTCCGTCGGGATCGATCCCGAGGTTGGCGGGGCCGAACGCGACGTCGGCCTCCACCGTTCCACCGAAGAGCATGGCTTCGGGCGAATCCAGGACCAGGCCGACCTTTCGGCGCCATCCGAGGCGCTGTGCAGGAGAAAGGCCCCGTTGCCCGAGTTGCATCGAGGGATCTTCGTCGATGCAAATCGATCCGGAGGTGGGGTGCCGTACGCCGGCCAGGAGGTGCAGGAGTGTCGTCTTTCCGGATCCGTTGGGCCCCAGGATGCCGACGCAGGCGCCCCGGGCCAGGGAGAAAGACACATTCGAGAGGGCATTGGATCCGTCCGGGAATACGAACCCAACGGCCGAGGCGGTAATCGCCGCCGGTGCCTTCGTCGCCGGCCCCTGTAACAAACGGACTGGCTGGTGGTCGCGGTGGCTCATGGAAGCCCATTGTTCATGACATCGCCAACGTGATGGTTCCCAGTGTCGCCAGGAGAGCCAGGGTCCCCACCAGACGAGTACTGCGAAGAGGTTTGGAGGAGGAGGGTGGCGGACGCAGGGCGGTGACACCTCCCCTCAGCTCGAGCCCCACTTCGGACGCCCTTGCTCGGTCCAGGAGGGCTGGGAGGAGTGCTGCCGCCAAGAGGCCGGCGCAGTGGATGGAACTCCAACCCCCACGCCACCCGAGCCGAGCCTGCTGTGCGAGGCGGATCTCCCCCACCAGGCCAAGGCTCATTCCGATGAACCGGTAGACTGTCCAGATGATATCGAGAATGGGCAGGGGGACCCGCAAGCGTGCGGCGAGTGAGATGAGCGCCGGGACCGGTGTTGTGGTAACGAGTAGGAGCACCGCTGCCGAGGCTCCGAGGGCGCGAGTGGAGACGTGAACGGCCTGCCTCAGGCCCTCCGTCGTCCACTGCACTGGAAGGCCGCCTGGAAGCGGATGTCCACCCACGATCCCCGGGGAAAGTGCAAGGGCAGCAGCGCCGGGCAACAAGAACGTCCCCGAAAGCGCGAGGATAAGAAGGAGCGGGGCAGCCGGGAGCTTTGCGGAGAAGACGGCAAATCCGAGCGCGGTCCCTCCTGCCAGCACTGCTCCAGGAATCGGCGGGAACGCCACAGCCATGATCAGGAGACCTCCCGCCAGGAGCACCGCCTCGCCAGGGTGATTGTGGCGCCAGTGGCTCCGCATGACCAAACGCTCGATGGGGGTCAAGGCACGATCTTCGGCCGTCGCTTCGCTACCCAGAGCACTCCAGTAAAGGTCACCAGCCCCAGAATGCCCTGGGCCAGGAACAGTACACGTTCGGCGTCGTCGGAAGGTGGTTCCCAGAGGGGCTGGACCCAGGCCGAATACTCGGGGGCCAGCTCTTCCGCCCGCTCCACCGCTTGACTGTCGGTTCCTCGGAAGGCCGCATCGGGAAGGAGAACCAGGGGGGCGACTCCGATGATCAGGGCGAGCACCAGGAGGAGAAGGGAGCGGCGCATCAGGCTTCTCCAGTCGAGGGGGAAACGATGGGTCCGGGCCTGCCGGACCCCCGGGAACCGGAGAGCTTTCCGAGGGCGGAAGCGCCGAGGAGTCCAACCGAGGAGAGCGTCCGGACGGCAACCACCGTCACCAACCCCTCCACGACGGCCAGCGGAATCTGAGTCACGGCAAAGAGAGCGCCGAAGGTAGCCAGAGATCCTACCAGCCCGTGCACAGGGTCCGGGAAGGCCACCGCGAGCTGAAATGTTGTGACGGAGTAGGTCACCAGGCTCGCAACGGCTGCGGCGCAGAAGACCGCCACGGACGGGCCCACCCTCAAGGCAGTACAGAGGCGGTAGATACCCCAAGCAGCAAACGGCCCTGCCACCGCCATGGACATGACGTTGGCACCGAGGGTTGTGATCCCTCCATGGGCCAGAATCAAGGCTTGGAAGAGAAGTACGATGGTGCCCAGCACAATCATGGGTCCAGGCCCTACGAGAAGGGTTCCCATCCCCACACCGGTAGGGTGCGAGGTGCTTCCGGTCACCGACGGGATCTTCAGGGAAGAGAGCAGGAAGCAGAAGGCCCCCGAAGCCCCCAGGAGCAGCCGTGCATCGGGTGAGGACCCGAGAGATCGGGCTATCCGAGCCGAACCCCAGGCAACGAACGGTGCCGCAGCGGCGGACCAGGCTAGGGCGTGCCCCACAGGCAGGTATCCTTCCATGATGTGCATCTGGCTTCTCCTGAAACGGCGTGCAGTTAAAGGCCGCGTACTCGAGACTTCAGGGGCTTGGAATCGAGGAGTACGACTTCGCCCGATCCCGTGGTGACGAGGAGGCGACGAGGGTCCGGAAGCCAGTTCAGGCTCGTGACTTCACCCGCTCCCTCCCAGCGGCCCACCGGCCACTCCAGGAGGGTTGGGGCCCAGATGTGGACGGTGCCGTCCGAAGCCCCGGAGGCCAGGAACCCACCACTGGGCTGCCAGGCCAGCGCCGACACGAGCTCCTCGTGGCCGCGGAGGACCAGGGGCTTTCGGCCCTCAGGGCCCGGTCCGGAACAATCCCACACTGTCACTCCCGGACTTCCTCCCGTGGCGAGCCACCGACTGTCGGGGCTCCAGGCCAGGGTGGAGACCTTGGACGGATACCCCCACATCTGCAGGTCCCGGCCGGAACGGACATACCAGAAGTGGACTGTGGAATCCTGATCGCCGGTAGCGATAAAGCGCCCGTCGGGGCTCCAGGCGAGGGTGATGACGGAGCCCTTCCACCGATACTCCCGAAGGGGAACCGCCCGGTCCGGATGGTAGGTGAACACGCCGCCGTAGGCCGATGCCGCCAGGATCGGACCCTCGGGTTCCCCGCCCTCCGAAGCGCTGGATGGCCGCCAGGAAAGGCCGGTCACGGTACTGGGCAGAGGAGGATAGGATCGGAGGAGTTGGGCCCGAGATGACCAGATGTGCACTCGCTTTCCGGAACTGGAGGCGAGGAGAGGGCCATCAGGAGTCCACGCCACGTGCTCGGACCAGGGCGAGAACGGAGTTTCGTTGTCGACGACCCCTCGCGCCTCCAGCGATCCGTCGGACCTCCAGAGACGCACTTCGCCGTCGTGGCCCCCGGAGGCAAGGTGTTCCCCATCTGGGGCCCATCTCACCGAGCAAAGCCCGGAGGGATGAGCGGAGAAGCAGGCATGGCGTGCACCAGTCACCAAGTCAATACGTGCGATCGTCCCATCCCCGAGCCCCAACGCCGCGAGGCGGCCACTGGGTTGGATGGACACGTCGAGAGGGTATTCGTCCAGCGACCAGCCGTGGTTCGGGCGGAGACGTTTCGGAGGTATGGGCATCCCGAACATGGATCATCCCTACTTGCGGTGGGTGGGGCGGCTCAACCGTCCTGGCGTTTGCCCGGCCTACAGCCCTGCCGAACAAGCCTCGCGGAAAGAACGAGAATACATTATCAATATGGGGACCGCAATCCTCTAACCCGAATCCGCAAGAGCTACGGTGACGACCTGGAATCTGAATGGCACCCGCCACATGGTATTGATCTGCAACGGCGGGACCTGTGCGAAGGCAGGTGCTGATGACCTGACCCTGGCGCTGCGGCGGGAGCTTGCCGAACGGGGGCTGGATCCCGAAATCCACACGGCTCGCACCCGGTGTCTGGGCCGCTGCGAAGATGCCTGCTCCGTTTCAGTCCAACCGGAGAACGTGTGGTACGGCGGGGTGGATGAGGGGGTGGTCCGGAAGATCGTGACTGAACACCTGGAAGGGGGGCGGCCGGTGAAGAGTCACATGACGTTCCATCAACTCAACGGCGCCATGGAACAGGTGGGGGGGCATCGGCCGGGGGAGCCGAAGCCGGAAGAGCCATCTGGCAAGACTTGAGGACTTTGCGAGGGCCGTAGCGGGGCGGAATCAGCTTCGATGGGCATTCCGCGTGCGGTCCGCCAAGCGATTCCAGGTCGACTCCGGGAGTTCAGCCTCCTACTCCCGCTTCCTGACCTGGTCGCGGCGCACCGTCACCCTCCTCCCCTTGATGGTGTTTCCGTGGAGGGCCTCGATGACCTCTCCCACCACATCGGGAGCCACCTCCACGATGGAAAACCGCTCGTCGATCTGGATCTTCCCGATCTGACGACCCTCGATTCCCGCCTCTCCCGTGATGGCACCCACCAGATCCTTGGGCCGAACGCCGGCATCCTTTCCGATACCCACGAAGACCCGGGCGCCCTTCCGTGCCGAGCCCCGGCCCCGGGGGCGGCTCGCCCCCTCGTGCTTGCCCTGCTTCTTCCGGCTCTTCTTCTCTCCGGGCGAGACCTGAGGAATCTCCCGGGCGTCGGAGAGATCCTGGCCCGTGGCGATCTGGGAGAGCTTCAGCGCGGCCGACGCCACGTCCACGGCTTCGAAGTCGTCGGAGAGGGATTCGACCACACCACGAAAGTGGTCCAGATCCCCCTCATCGAGGATCTCCAGGAGGGTGGAGCGGACTCCCTCCAGGCGTCGATCCCGGAGATCGGCCACGGTGGGGAGCTTCCGGATCTCGATGGGCCGCCGGTTGAGCTGCTCGATACTGCGCAGGACCCGCTGCTCCCGGGGTTCCGCCAGTATGATGGCGATCCCTTCGCGCCCGGCCCGCCCGACCCGACCAATACGGTGGACATAGGCTTCCGGTGCGTTGGGAACATCGAAGTTGATGACGTGGGTTAGCCTCGGGATGTCCAGACCCCGAGCAGCCACATCGGTAGCCACCAGGAGATCGGCCTTGCCGCTCCGGAGCCGCCTCATGACCCGGTCCCGCTGTTCCTGGCTCATGCCGCCGTGGAGCGCCTCGGCTCGGTGGCCGTGGGCATTCAGGGTCTCGGCCAGGTCGTCCACCTCATGCCGGGTGCGGCAGAAGATGATGGCGGCCTCCGGCTCTTCCATATTGAGGACGCGCACCAGCGCCGGGATCTTGTGCGCCCGGGAGACCACGTAGGCGATCTCCACGACCTGGGGGGCATCGCCTTCGGCGAGTGCGGGGCGAGCGATACGGACCTGCACCGGATCACGAAGGTGCCGGGCCGCAATGTCGGCAATACGAGGCGGCATCGTCGCGGAGAACAGGACGGTCTGACGATCCTCGGGGGTGGCGGCGAGGATGGCCTCCAGGTCCTCGGCAAATCCCATGTCGAGCATCTCATCGGCCTCGTCCAGCACCACTGCCGCCAGCTTCTCAAGCCGAAGAGTGCCCCGTCCGATGTGGTCCAGAGCCCGGCCCGGGGTGGCGACCACGATGTCGACACCGCGCCTGAGCACCTTGAGCTGCTGTGAGAAGGACTGCCCGCCGTAGATGGGCAGGACCTTGACGCCCAGGTTCCGTCCGTACCGATACACCGCTTCGGAGAGCTGCATGGCGAGCTCCCGTGTCGGCACGAGAATGAGCACCGAGGGCTGGGGGCGGTCGCTGCCTGCCGCTACCAGGCGCTGGATCAGGGGGAGCGCGAAGGCGGCGGATTTTCCCGTCCCGGTGGCCGCCTGGCCCACCAGGTCCCTTCCCTCAAGGAGGGGAGGGACGGCCTCGGTCTGGATCGGGGTCGGCTCCTCGTACCCAAGGCCCCTCAGGGCCTCCAGCAGGCGAGGGTCGAGCCCCAGGGATTCGAAATCCGGCGCAGGCTTGGATGGGCTGTCAGGCAAGGCCTGAGAGGCGTCGTCGGCGTCGGGGGTATGTTCGCTCATGGTCATACAGGTCTCACTCGGCGTCCGGGTTCAGGTTGGCTGCGTCACCCGGGGTTCCCGACGTAAGGTACGCGATCACGTCCGCCGCGCCGTACCGTTCCCGGTCACCCAGGAATCGGGAGAGGCGGAGGAGTTCGTCGCCGCTGGTGAGGATTCCGGGTTCCTCGCCCAGGTCGCTATCCGGCCGGAGTTGGGGGGCGCCCACATCGGCCATGAGGGCGTTGCAGAGGCAACGACGCCCCTCCAGCGCCTCGGGCTGTCCTCCCTTACTGGCCCAGGTCTTCGCCGGTTCGGCCGGGCAACGGTAGAGGATCCGTCCATCCTCGTCCCGGAAGGGCGTGCGCAGATATCCCAGGTCACAGATGCGCACACGCTCCTCGTAGACCTCCGGGCTCGAACCGGTCCCTTCGAGTTGCACCACCTTGAAGGGGAACCCCGTGGGTGATGCCCTCAGGTCCGTTACGATCTCCACGCCTCCATTACGCACCTCCGCCAGGACCCGCTGTCGGAGCTGGTCGGTCAGCCCACTGTCATCGGAGAAAGCGAAAAGGGTGCCGACCTGGATTCCCTGGGCTCCCGCGGCCAGGGCTTGCTGCAGCCCCTCCGGCGACCCCTCGCCCCCGGCCAGCCAGAAGGGGACGCCCAGATCGGTCATCTCGTCCAGATTCACCACATCCCGCTCCCCGTAGACGGGTTCGCCCCGTGGGTTGGTTTCCAGCTTCCCTCGGGGAGGGGCGTTGTGTCCGCCCGCCGTCGGACCCTCCACCACGAATCCGTCCACCCGCCCGTTTGCCTTCCGGAGGAGCATACGGGCCAGGGAGTTGGACGCGATGATGGGGAAGAAGAGCGGGCGGGTCAGTTCGGGCAGGGAGCCCGGCCGCGTCTCTGCGCTGCCCATCCCTTCCTCCGACCACCCTTCCGCCTCCCAGTGCACCACGGGGTCGAAGTGGACCCGCACATCCTCGGTACTCCGCGCTCCGTCCACATCGAGGCGCAGCGAGGTGGCTCGTTGCTCGGCGAGATCATCCAGAAGCCCCGGGATCTCCTTGGGAATCCCGGCTCCCATGAGAACCACGTCGACTCCACCCAGGATCGCCCCGTAGAGCGTGGCCGGATTCGGGATCTGTACCTTGGTGAGGAGGTTCATCCCCACCAGGCCATTGTGCCTCTCCCGGGCGAGCCAGACCTCGACGAAGGCCGCCGCCACGGCGAGCCGCTCCCGCTCAGGGGCGACCTTGCGACGCCACATGGGCAGCAGGCGGTATGGCTCTCCGGGGGCCCTTCCTTCGGGAAGGAAGTAGCGCTCCAGGATCGACTGGGCGGTCTTTCTCCAGGGGAAGGCGGCCAGGCCTCGCCGCATGTGGCCGCCCGGGTCGCCGTCCTGAAGACGCCGCACAAAGAGGGTGTCGATGGCCGTGCCCGATACCACCCCCAGGTGGCCCAGGAGCGAGACGGTGCGAGCCAGGCGCCAATCGGAGACGCCGATCCCCATGCCGCCCTGAATGATGGAGGGAAGGGACGTTGGTGCTGTAGAGGTCGATGTGGTCATGGGGAGAAGGGTATCAAACGTGGGCTTGATTGTATATGGGTGGGTCGGAAATCTCTTCCGGCCCGGGGAGGGGCACGGGGCAACTCCGGTCTCCTCCGCTCCGGGCAAGAGTACATTGGGAACGGCTGTGGGTGCCACACCCCCCGCCTCCGGCCGTATATTGAGGTATCGTCCGATCCCTGGAACCGGAGAAGCTGATGGCATCCTCCACCCTCCCCCCCCATGTGGCCGCCCCGGGAGCCCCTCGGGACTTCGAGCCCGTGTACCTGAGTCTACCCAACGACGAGCGGCAGGACCGGGTGGAGCGGGCCCTGGCGGCGCTCTCGGAGTGCCGGATCTGCCCGCGACGCTGCGGGGTGGATCGCCGGCAAGGAGACACGGGCATCTGTCGCATCGCCCGCTACGCCGCCGTGGAGAGCTGGGGGCCCCACCGTGGTGAGGAACGCTGCCTTCGCGGCACCGGCGGCTCCGGCACCCTCTTCTTCTCCGGGTGCAATCTCCGCTGCGTGTTCTGTCAGAACTTCGACATCAGCCAGGCCATTCGTCCCTATCCGGAGGGGGGCGAGCAGCCGGAGACGTTGGCGGGGATCATGCTCGATCTCCAGCGCCAGGGGTGCCACAACATCAACCTGGTGAGCCCGGGGCATCTGGTTCCCCAGTTGGTGGAAGCGCTCTCCCTGGCCATCGACTCCGGCCTGCGGCTGCCGGTGGTCTACAACACCAGCGGGTACGATGCTCCCGAGGCGCTGGAGCTCATGGACGGGCTGGTGGACATCTACATGCCCGACTTCAAGTTCTGGTCTCCGGCCCTGGCCGGGCGGTACACCATGGCGCCGGAGTACCCGGAGGTGGCGCGGACGGCGCTGAAGGAGATGCACCGGCAGGTGGGGCCGCTGACGGTGGGGGGCGATGGCCTGGCTCGCCGCGGCGTCCTCATCCGGCACCTGGTCATGCCCGGGCAGCTCGACGAGACCCGGGCCATCCTGACCTGGATTGCCCGGGAGCTCGGTCCCGAGAGCTATGTGAACCTCATGGATCAGTACTACCCGGCGGGACGGGTAGGCGCCGCGGATCCACGACGGCCCGGGCGGTTCCCGGAGATTGCCCGGACCCTGGATCCCGCCGAGTTCCAGGAAGCCCTGGCCGCGGCCCGGGAGGTTGGGCTCACCCGGATCGACGGGGGCGGCTGAGGGGGGCTCAGGCCCTGGCCGGGAGGAGGTCCGCCAGCACCAGGGCCATGACCCGGGCGCTCTCTTCCATGTCCGTGACGGAGATCCATTCGTCGGGCTGGTGGGCCAGATCCAGGATTCCGGGCCCGTAGGCGATGCAGCTCTCGACCCCGCCAATCCCCACTACGTGCTTCTGGTCGTAGGTCCCTGGCGACACCACGTATTCGGCAGGGCGCCCAAACACGCTTTCGATGGCCCGTGCCGTGGCCCGCACCACCGGCGCCTCCCGATCGGTCATGGCCGGGAGCACCTGGAAGAGGTCGCGGATTCCGTAGTCGAAGCCGGGGTGGGTACGACGCAACTCCTCCAGGATCTCCACCACCTCTCCCTTCACCAGGTCGATCCCCTCTTCCAGCAGAAAGCGCCGGTCCAGGATCAGGCGGCACCGGTCGGCCACGCACGGGGTGGGAAGGCCCGTGTAGGAGGCGTCGGGTTCGGGCTGGCCTCCGTGGATGGAGTTCAGATTCAGGGTGGAGCGGCGCGCCGGCTCCGGAATCACCGGCATGGCCGTGGTTCGCGCCTCCAGTCGGGGCAGAAGAACCCGCTCCAGCTCTTCCAGGACCCGGCTCATATGGCGGATGGCGCTGTCGCCCAGGAAGGGCATGGATCCGTGGGCGATGACGCCCCTGGTTTCAATTTCGGCCCACCACACACCGCGATGTCCCAGGCAGATGCGGTCTTTGTGGAGGGGTTCTGGGATGATGACGTGCTGAACCCGCTCCGGTGAGAAGTAGCCGGCCCGGGCCAGGAAGGCGGCGCCGGCGAAGCCGCCCGACTCCTCGTCGGCCACCGACGAGATCTCCACTGCGCCCCGGAAGTCGGGGACGGCCGCCAGGAAGGCTTCGGCGGCGATGATGCTGGTGGCGAGTCCACCCTTCATATCGCAACTCCCCCTCCCGTAGATCCGGTCGCCCTCGCGCTCGGCGGCAAAGGGGTCGCGAGTCCACCCCTGGCCCACCTCCACCACATCGTGATGGCTGTTGAAGTGGACGCACTCCCCGGGCCCCACCCCCTCTCGCCGGGCCACCAGATTCCAGCGAGGGTGGGCATCGCTGTCTCCCGGCGCGCCGTGGGCCCGGATGAACTCCACCTGGAATCCGGTCCCCTCCAGGCGGGCCGCTACCAGGTCGCAGAACTCCCGGTACCGGAGGCCCGGTGGATTCAGCGTGGGGATCCGGATCATCTGCTGAAGGAGAGAGGCGAGGTCTTCGCGGCGGGCGTTGACCTCCGACGCCACGCGGGCAGGGATGGCCGTCATGGGGATTCCGGTTCGGGGGGCTGTCACATTTTGTCGACAATCTACAATCCGTCTTGACCCCGCGCTTCCCCAAGGATAGAACCAAGGAGTCCAATCTCCTCGCCATTCCGCCACCCGGAGGCCGGTATGATCCGCGCATCCCATCCCGTTGGGAGATCCCGCCCGCTAGTCCGGGTCCAGGTGCTCCTGGCGGTCCAGCTCCTTCTCGTGCCGGTCATGGCGGAGGCGGCAGCCGCCGCCACGGAGGGGGCGACGAAGGTCGCTCTCCCCGATACGGTGCGAGGTCTGGTCTTCGCGGACGTGAACGAAAACGGGATTCGGGACCCCGGTGAGGCGGGAATCCCGGGGATCCTGGTCAGCAATCAGGTCGAGGTGGTGCGAACCGACGGGGAGGGGCGGTTCGCCCTCCCGGTGGAGCCGGGGCAGGTGATCTACGTGCACAAGCCGGCGGATCACGATCTGCCTCTTTCTCCGGCCAATCTCCCCCGGTTCAGCTACGTGCACGAGCCGAACGGGTCTCCGGACCTCAGGTACGGGGGGCTCGCGCCCACCGGATCCCTTCCTGAATCCCTGGAGTTCCCCCTCATCCCCGGAGAGCGGGCGCTCCAGTTCACCCTGGCGGTCTACGGCGACCCTCAACCCCGGGATCGACGGGAGTTGGGCTTCATCCGGGACGACGCCATTGCCCAGATCGCCGGGAGCGGTGCCGATCTTGCCATGGTGCTGGGCGACGTCATGTACGACGATCTCTCCCTCCTCCCTGATTACCTGGGGTTGACCGGAGCCATGGGGATGCCGGTATGGCATGTGGTGGGGAACCACGACCTGGACTTCGACGCCGGGGACAACCGCCACGCCCGGGATACGTTCCGGAGCGTATTCGGCGCAAACCGCTACAGCTTCGAACACGGCCATGTGCTCTTCATGGTCCTGGACAACGTGGACTACCAGGGACTCGGCGAGAACGGGCGGCCCCGCTACCGGGGGTACCTGGGAGAGGAGCAGCTCCGTTGGATCGGGAACGTGCTGGCGGAAGTGCCCCAGGACCGCCTGGTGGTCCTGGCTACCCACATCCCGCTCTGGGCCTGGGGCGGGGAGACCGAGAATGTGAACACCGCCGACCGGGATCGCCTCCTGGAGCTTCTCGGCGATCGGCGCGCGCTGGTGCTCACCGGCCATCTCCACATGACGTACCATCACTGGCTCGAGCGTCCCCGAGGGCATCCGGTCCAGCACCTGGTCACGGCGACCCTGTCGGGCACGTGGTGGAGTGGTCCCGAGGATCATCGCGGCATACCGGTGACCATGCAGCGGGATGGAAACCCCAACGGCTTCCACCTCATTTCCTTCGATGGGGCGCACTATGTGGAGCGCTTCCAGGGACTGGGTCTTGCCCGGGACCATCAGATCCGGGTCGAGTTTCCCATGGGCCGGACGAGCGTCTCGGCGCTTCAAGGTGAGGATCTGGTGGTGAATGTCTTCTCCGGCGGGGAGCGTCACCGGGTGGACGTTCGGGTCGGCCATGGGCCCTGGATGGAGATGGAGAACTACACCGGACCGTCGCCCGCCTTCGAAGCGCTCCTGGAGCGGGCGCCGGAGACCTTCGGGGCCAACATCCGCGCCATCCCCACCAACCATCTCTGGAGGATTCCCATGCCGGAGGCGTTGCAGCAGCCCGGGGTCCACCGAATCCAGGTCCGGGCCGTGGACGCCTACGGCCGAAGCCACACCGGGGGCGCGGTGATCGAGGTGACGCCGTGAAGCGTCTGGTGTTGGGGGTCGTTCTCCTGCTCCTGTGGGGGAGTAGCGGGTGCCAATCCCCCGAGGCCTCCGCGCCAACCCCCCGCAATGTGATTCTCTTCATTGCCGACGGCGTGGGATTCAACACCCTGGACGCAGCGAGTCTGTGGGAGCAGGACGTCAGTCGGTATCAGGTTGCCGGGGAGCCCGGAGTGAGCGGCGACCCCGGCCGGGTACGGAGGGTGGACGAGGATCCACCCGCCGCCTGGTCCTTCCAGGAGTTTCCGGTGCGTCTGGCCATGAGTACCCACACGGCAGTGGGCGCCTACGACCCGGCGGTGGAGTGGTCGGACTTCTCCGCCACGGTGGGGCAGGAGGGCGACCCGGAAACGGTGACCGGCTCCGCCGCCGGCGGCACGGCCATCTCCACCGGAGTGAAGACCATCGATCCGGCCATCGGCCTCGACCCCCAGGGCCGGCGGCTGGTGCATCTGCTGGAACGGGCCCAGGAGATGGGGAAGGCCGGGGGTGTGGTATCCAACGTGCCCTTCAACCACGCCACCCCCGCCGCCTTCGTGGCCCACAACGAGAGCCGGAACAACTACCATGAGATTGCCCGGGAGATGCTCCTGGAGGTGCGGCCCAACGTGGTCATGGGAACCGGGCACCCCTTCTACGACGATGACTCGGTGCGGCTCGAGTCACCGCGCTTCTTCTGGCTTCCGGAAGAGCTGTGGGAGGCCGTGGCGGACGGCGAGACGGCCTATACCCTGGTGGATGATCGAGACGACCTGGTGGCGTTGGCGCAGGGGCCCACCCCCACCCACGTCTTCGGCCTTGCCCGGGCCTTCAACGCCACCACATTCAATCGCGACCCTACACCGCTCCGTCGCTCCTTCCGGGAGGGCCCCCCGGGGCTGGTGGACCCGGATGAGCGTCCCTTCGAGACCCCGTGGAGCCCGGCGGTCCCCACCCTGGCGGAGATGACCGCCGCCGCTCTCAACGTGCTCTCCAACGCCTCGGACGACGGATTCTTCGTCATGGTGGAGGCGGGAGCCGCCGACTGGGGTGGCCACTGGAACCTGCTCGGCCGGGCCATCGAGGACGTGATGGAGTTGGTGGGAGCAGTGGAGGCCGCTGTGTCCTGGGTGGAAGCGCACTCGTCATGGGAAGAAACCCTGGTGGTGGTCCTGTCGGACCACGAGACCGGCCACCTGTCGGGTCCGGATTCGGGACCCGGGTGGGATCCCCTACGGCCCCGGGGCGTCGGCGAGTTGCCGGATCACTCCTGGCACCATACGTACCACACCAATCAACTGGTCCCCTTCTATGCCAGGGGAGCGGGGGCCGAGGAGCTCCCGGCGCTGACCCGCGACCGGGTGGATCCGGTTCGCGGGCCATGGCTGGACAACACGGACCTGGCCCGATGGCTCTTCGCACGATGGGGAGGGGAGGGTTCGACCCCCACCCTCCCGGCCAATGAGGCCTATCCCTAGGTATTCCCAGGTCTCGCACCCCATCTCACTCCACGGAGTCACCGCCATGTCCCCGGACCTCTCCACCGCACCTGACGTCGCTACCCTTTCCCCGGTCGAGCACCAGCGGGGTCGCCTCTTCCCCTGGGTGAAGCCGTATTACCGGGATCCGCTTGTGATCCAGGAGGCCGAGGGGGTTCGGGTCCGGGACGTGGAGGGTCGCAGCTACCTGGACTTCTTCGCCGGGATCCTTACCACATCGGTGGGCCACTGCCACCCCGAGGTGGTGGCACGGGTGCAGACACAGGTGGCCCGGTTGGGGCACACCTCCACCCTCTATGTCACCGAGGGGCAGTTGGAGGTGGCCGATACCCTGACCCGCCTGGCCCCGGGACGGCTGAGTCGGGTGGCCTTCACCAACAGCGGGACCGAAGCTGTGGAAACGGCCATCCAGGCGGCGTGCTGTTACACCGGGCGCAGCGAGATCATCGCGCTCCGGCACTCCTACTCGGGGAGAAGCATCCTGGCCACGAACCTCACCGGCCACGCCCCCTGGCGGCCCATGGCCTCCAGCGTTGCGGGCATCAAGCACGCACGCGCCCCGTATGTATTCCGCTCGCCCCTGGGGCCCACCGCCTCTGACGAAGAGCACACACGCTTCTTCCTGGACGACCTCGTGGAAGTGATCGAGACCACCACCAGCGGCCGACCCGCCGCCCTCCTGGTGGAGACCATCATGGGCGTGGGCGGGTTCATCGTGCCGCCGCAGGGATACCTGGAGGGGGCGGCGGAGATCATCCGGAGCTACGGTGGGGTGCTCATCTCCGACGAGGTGCAGGCGGGCTTCGGGCGAACCGGAACCCACTGGTTCGGCTGCCAACACTTTGGCGTTGAGCCGGATCTCATGGTCATGGCCAAGGGGATCGCCAACGGATTCCCGGTGGCCGCCACCATAGCCACCGACGAGGTGGCCGACGCCTGGGCCGGGCTCTCCGTCTCCACCTACGGCGGGAATCCAGTGTCCATGGCCGCCACTGCCGCTACCCTGGAGGTGATGGAGAGGGAAGACGTTCCCGAGCGTTCCAGGGTCCGGGGCGAACAGCTCCGGGCCGGTCTCGACGAACTGGGCCGATGCTATCCGTGGATCGGAGAGGTTCGGGGGATGGGGCTCATGCAGGCGATGGAGTTGGTGAAAGACCCCCACAGCCGGGCTCCGGACGCTGCACGGGCACGGGCCCTCATGGAGGCGGCTCGGGAAGAAGGGCTCCTCATCGGAGCGGGCGGGCTCAACGGGAATGTCATCCGGATCGGCCCCTCCATGCTCATCACCGAGGCCGAGACGGCGGAGGGACTCGAGCGGTTGGCCCGAGCCTGCGCCAGGGCCGCAGCAGACGGAGCAGACGCCTAGTCCGCCACCTGCGGATCCTCGGCTGCCTCCGATCCCTCTGCTTCCTCCTGGAGACGTCGCCAGGTCAGGGACATGTTTTGCTCCAGGAGGGAGAGAGCCTGCCCGTGATCCCCGGTTTCAATGGCCCGGATCAGGTCATCGTGTTCGGCCACGGACTCGGCGGCGGCCTCAGGCTGGGAATAATACCAGACCTCCAGGCGCCCCAGTTGACTCCGGAGGTCGTGCAGAAGTTCACAGAGCCGGCGACTCCCGCTCCGCTCACAGATGAAGCCATGGAACTCGTTGTTCACCTCGATGCAGCGGCGGACGTTCCCTGCCTCCTGCTCTCGGGACAGTTCCCGGTTCAGCTCCTTCAGTCGATCCAGGTCCTGGCGGGTGATTTGTGGAAGGGCCAGACGGCCGGCCAGGAGTTCCAGGGCCGAAACGATGGGGTAGAGTTCCAGGAGGGTGTCCCACTGGTCTTCCGGAACCCGGAATCCCCGGTGGGGAATCCGTTCCAGGAATCCCTCGCTGGCCAGTCGACCCAGCGCTTCCCTCACCGGTGTCCGGCTCACCCCCAGCGCCTCGCTCACCTCCTGCTCCCGAATGAATTCACCCATGGCGAGCTGACCGTTCAGGATCCTGGTGCGGATGGCCCGATAGGCCTGATCCGCCAGGGTCAACTGCCGTACCCGAGGCCACGACGGAGTCATGGGTCCCTCCTCTGCCCGGGGAGCGTCTCATGGTGGTCGCCGTGGGGACGGGCCCCACAGATCCCGGGGTAGCGCTCGCAGTATTCCCCGTGCGCCAGGAGCGCGTGGACCACCGCTCGGCCCAGGGCGTCGGCTCCTCCGTTGTAGATGGCGTGGAGGTCCTGGTTCGTCAGGCCGGGCTCCGGCGCGCTGGTGGCCAGGGCGAAGACGGCGTCTCCATCGCCCAGGTTGTGGACGGGGCGGATGCTCCGGGCCAACCCGCTGTTGGCGATCATGGCCATCCTCTGGGCCTGGGTCTGGTCCAGGGGCGCGTCGGTGGCCACTACGGCGATGGTGGTGTTGAAGGTCTCCTCGTACCCGAGGGAGGTGTCTCCACCGTCGGCGTCGGCGGACTCGCATTCGCCGGGCGCGGGCGGGGTAAGGGAGAACTCGCCGTCCAACTCCAGGAAGAGGGCCAGGGGGAGGCAGGTGCGGGGATCCACTGGAGAACCGCCCGGGTTCAACCCCACGATGGCCGCCACCGTATATCCGTTGGGCAGGACGACGCTGGCGGTTCCCAGCCCGTAGCGTGCACCGGTGCCGGCGCCCACGACCCCCTGGGCCACCGGATCTCGGGAGGCGGCCTCAGCGGCCCGGTACCCGAACTCGGCATCGGGACGGGCCTGGAAATCCCCGCCCCGGGCCAGGTCGAAGAGGATGGCGGTGGGAACGATGGGGACGACCCCTCCGGCGATGGGGAATCCGGTGCCTCGCTCCTCCAGCCAGCGCATGACCCCACCGGCCGTGTCGAGTCCATAGGCGCTCCCTCCGCTCAGGACCACGGCGTGGACCTGGGTCACCAACCCTCCCGGAACCAGGAGGTCGGTCTCCCGGGTTCCGGGACCCCCGCCCTGCACATTGTAGCTGGCGGTGGCGCCGTCGGGGGTGAGGATCACGGTGGTTCCCGTCCGGTAGCCATCGCCGACCCTCTGGTAATGGCCTACGTGGAGCCCCGGAACGTCCACCAGCGAGTTGGTGGCACCGGGGTGCTGGGCGTGGCCGGGGGCGGCGGAAACCAGAGCCATGAGGCCCGCCGTCGCCGCCAGGAAGAGGGCTGGGATTGCGCGACGGGAAGCCGCGGTGGATGCGGACAGGACGGTAGTGCGCATGGAGGGCGGGGAAGAGGGTTGGAGGGTCAAAGGTCGGACCTGAAGGCAGGTCCGACCGAACCGCATGGCTACCTGAAGGGCGTTCCGGGCCTCATCCTTGACGGTGACGTCAGCCGACCGTACGGTGAGCGGGTGCCCCCCAAATATACAACGGCCGAGTATTGTGTTCCGAATACAATATTCTTGTACCTGGTGCGTAACAGTACCCCTGGGGGGCTGAACGGCGGGTGGGCGGACCTCTAGCTTGTGGATGTCCCCCGGACAGGCGGTTGATTCACACCCTTCCCCTTTGTGGAGTGTGTCCCCATGAGCGTACCTCTTCTCCGCAGTCTCCTCGGGTCGGCGGTCGCGGCCCTTCTCGTCTACGGGCTTCCCGTGCATCTGGCGGCCCAGCAGACCGGCAGCATCGAGGGCCGCGTCACCCTGGATCGGCTCGAGCAGCCCCTGGGCAGTGTGCAGGTGTCCCTGCCCGACCTGGGGATCGGCACCCTCACCGGTCCCGATGGTCGCTTCAGCCTCACCAATGTCCCGGTGGGCAGCCACACGATCCAGGCGGTGCGCATTGGACTCACCACCGTGACCGAAACGGTGACGGTGGTGGCGGGGGAAACGGTGATCTTGAACCTGGCCATGCAGCAGCGCGCCGTGGATCTGGATGCCATCGTGGTCACCGGTCAGGGATCGGAGATCGAGCGGCGACGGCTCTCCACCAACATCGATGTGGTGTCGGCCGAGGCCATCGAAGCTTCTACCGCCACACGCCTGGATCAGCTCCTCCAGACGGCGCTCCCTTCCGTGCAGGTCCGACTGGCGTCGGGGCAGCCCGGCGCCACCTCGGTGACCCGGGGACGGGGGCCGGTTTCCGCGTCCCGGGCCACCACACCGGTGATCTACGTGGACGGGGTCCGGGTGGATAACCTGAACACCCAGGCCGAACTCTCCCTGAATACCTCCGGCAATCGGCGGCAGGGCACCCAGACCTCGGCCATCGCCGACATCCCCATCGAGAACATCGAGCGGATCGAGTATGTGCCGGGTGGTGCGGCCACCACCCTGTTTGGGTCGGATGCCGCCAACGGGGTCATCCAGATCTTCACCTCCCGGGGGACGCCCGGTCCGGCCCGATTCACCATCGAGTCGGAATTCGGCATGGAGGAGGCCAACAAGGCCTATTTCCACTTCCCCCAGACGGTGGATCTACTCTACCGGCGGGGCCTTCGCCAGCAGTATCGACTCTCGGCCAGCGGGGGCAGTGAGGAGATCACCTGGTCCTTCGGCGGGAGTATCGCAGACCGGGAGGGCTTCCGGATCGACAACAACGCCTCACGCAATTACCAGCTCCGGAGCGGCCTGAACGCCAACCTCTCGCCCAATGTGCGCTACACCGGAAGCTTCAGCTTCGGTTACAACGAGTACGAGCGGACCCGGGACGGCAACGCCGGTGGGTACGCTCCGCTCTGGCTCCTGGAGGCGGGACGGATCTTCGCCCTGGGGTGGAACAACAACCTACCGGAGCTGAGCCCGTCGGAGTTCAATGACCTCCGTGCCTTCGTGCGAGAGGCCGAGCGACTCCAGGACAACCGCATCCAGGTATCCCGATTCCAGACCTCCCAGGCCATGCGCTGGGACGCCCGGCCGGATCTTTCCTTCAATGCGACGCTTGGTCTGGATCATCGGACCAGCAACGAGCGGGGAATCCTGACCAACGAATTCCTGGTCCACACCCGGGTCTGGCCCGATGGAACCGACGATCGGGGAAGTATCAGCAGCTACGACCGGCGCTTTCTGGGCCTCACCATGGAGGCGGGGGGGCAGCATCGCCTGGATCGCGGCTCCCTCTCCCTCATCACCAATGTGGGGGGGCAGGTCTTCCGGAACCACGACGAGCAGGATGCTCGGGTGGCTCTGAACGTCCGCGACGGGAGTGAGACGGTTCGAGGCGCCGGAAGCACCACCGCCGACGACTTCCTCCTGCAGGTGGTGAACTACGGGGTCTACGTGCAGCAGAACTGGGGCTTCTTCGACCGGTACTTCCTGGATGTGGGGCTCCGGGCCGACGGGAACACGGCCTTCGGAGAGGACGTGGGACTCCAGATCTACCCCAAGGTGGGCTTCGCCTACGACCTGGGGCGCGAGGACTTCTTCCGGAGAACGTTCTCCGAGGACCTGGTGTCGGGGATCCGCCTCAGGGGGAACTACGGGGTGGCCGGAAACTTCCCGCCCCCCTTCGCTCGGGACCGGACGGTGAACTTCGCCTCGTACCTGGGGCAACAGGCCGCCGGCTTCGGCCAGCCCGGGAACCCGGATCTGGGTCCGGAGAAGACCACCACGGTGGAACTCGGAGCCGATCTGGAGCTTCTGGAGGGGCGTCTGGCCTTCCAGTTCAACTGGTATGACGCCCGGACCCGGGATGCCCTGTTCGAGGTCCCGTCGAGCCCCTCCACCGGTGAGCTCACCCAGTTCCGGAATGTGGGCGAGATCGCCAATCACGGCGTGGAGCTTCGGGTGACGGGCGAGGTCCTCCGCACGGACCGGGTGTCGGCCCGCATCTCTGGATCATTCAATACCCTGAACAATGAGGTGGTGGACGCCGGTGGATCTCCGGTGTTCGGGATCAGCGGCTACAGCGCGGGCACGGTGCAGGCCGTGGTGGAAGAGGGACGGCCGGTGGGTGCGATCCGGGGATCCCGCTCGACTCTCAACCCAGACGGCACCATCGCCGAAACCCAACTCCTCCAGTACCTGGGCAAGCCGCTCCCGGACCAGTTCGGCTCCCTTGGTCTTGAGTTGACCGTGGGTCGGAGCCTCCGCTTCAATGCCGACGCCGATTGGCAGCGCGGAGCCCAACTCCACTCCTTCGACCGGCAGTTCCGGTACCTGTATGCCCTTCCCGATCCCGATCTTCCGCCCGCGCTCCTGGAGCAGAATCCCGGGCCCTTCCGCACGAACTGGCTCCAGCTCACCAACTTCTTCGTGGAAGACACCGACTACCTGATCTTCCGCAATCTTTCGGCGCGCTACACCCTCCCGCGGGACTGGGTGGAACGATGGGCCGACGGCGTCGAGTTGGGGCTCGCCATCCAGAATCCTTTCGGCTGGTGGACATCGTCCTTCAACCCGGAGACGGACCACTCCGGCGCGGATAGCCAGGGCGCGGCCACCGTCGGCGGTTTCAACTACGGGAGCGATCCGTCGCCCCGGACCTTCCTCGCCAACGTCCGCGTCCGCTTCTAAGGGGAGATCCGACAATGTCCAATGGCAACGTGAAGTCCCGACTTCCCTACATCGCTCTCATGGCCGCCGTGATCACGGCTCCGGGATGTGACCTGCTGGATCCCACCGAGGTGGTGAATCCCACCGTCACCGAAGCCGACTTCATTCAGACCCGGAACGCCGCCGCGTCGTGGGCCCGGGGAGTGGAGCGACAGCTCGCCATCACCGTGAACCAGGTGGTGATGGGGGCCGAGGTGGCCTCCGACAACCTCTTCAACAATCGGACGCTCTTCAATCGGGTCTTCGATATCCCCGAGATCGAGCCCACCGATGTGACGGTCATCGATGTCCAACGGGCCGTGCACCGGCTCCGGGAGATGGCCACCCGGGGGCTCGAGGAGGTGGTTCCCGCGGACCCCAACGCCTCACCGGAAACGGTGGCCCAACTCCACTTCGCCCGGGGCTATTCGTCGCTCCTGGCGGGGGAACTCTTTGTTTCGCTCCCCACCGAGGCAGGTGGGACGGCAGAGGCGCCCGGTGTCCATCTGGAGCGGGCGGTGACGGAATTCACCCAGGCACGGAGCCTCTCGTCCGACGCGGAGTTCCGGGCCGCCGCCACGCTGGCCATCGCCCGAGCCCAGTATCGTGCCGGGAACAGGGCGGCGGCTGTTGCGGCGGCATCGGAGGTCCGGGGAGCCGCCCCGACCCTGATCCGCTGGGCTGAGTTCGACATCACCGACGGGCCCACGAACCAGATGCAGTTCGCCATCTTCGACTCGGGGCAGGACGAATTCCAGCCCCTGCCGCGCCTCGACTTCCTCTTTCCCAAGTACTTCAGTCGGACGGCGGGCGCCCAGAGCCCTGTGGCCATCCTGAAGGGCGAGGAGGCCTTCCTCATCCTGGCGGAGGCGGCCATCTCCCAGGGCAACCTCACCGAGGCCCGGAATGTCCTGGTGGAGCTGCTGGGGATCGTGGCGCAGCGCCCCACCGCCTCCATCAACGACACGGGGCAGGTGCGAGGGCGTCGGGGCGGCACCTGGATCTTCCCCAACGCATCCAACATCCTTGTGGCGGCCAGTGCCCAGGACGAGCCGCGGGCGGGGCTGGTGCTGACGCGGGGCGAGGGGCCGGTCACGGTTCCGGTGGTGTCGGGTACCTCGGTGAGCGCCGAGATGTTGGAGGCCGCCGGAGCGGAGGACGAGCTCCTGGAACTCCTCTACCTCATGCGCCAGGAGATCTTTGTGGTGGAAGGTCGGCGGATGACGGATCTGGGGATCCGGCTCCCGGTGGCGCTGGACGAAGCCCTCACCAATCCCAACATCGCGGAGGGGGGGCCCGATCTCGTGGCGCGGATTCCGCCCTTCATCCCCCTGGACTACGGGCTGAACCGGTTCACCTATTCCGATGGGGACACCCTGGCGGTGATTCAGCACAACATGAACCGGGTCATTGTCCAGAACCGGACCTCCGACGTGGTGGCGCCCTTCCACTGACCGCCCGCTGATTCTACCGGCCGAACCTCCGGGCCAGGAGTGACCCGACGCCATGAATTCCACATCGACCATCCTTATCAACGGCACCTGGCATGGAGCCGCCGACGGAGGGACCATCCCTGTGGTGGACCCCTCCACAGGAGAGGTGTGGGGCGCAATCTCGCAAGGCGGAGCGGCGGAGGTGGACGAGGCGGTCCGGGCGGCCCGGGCGGCCTTCCGGGGTGGGTGGCGCCGTACCTCACCTGTGGACCGGGGGCGGATCCTGGCGGCGTTGGCCGAGAAGATCCGGGAGCACCACCACCGTCTGGCCGAGGCGGAGTGCCGGGATGTGGGCAAGCCCCTGGGGCAGGCCCGTGCCGACATGACGGCGTGCGCCCGGTACTGCGAGTTCTACGCCGGGGCCGCGGACAAGCTGCATGGTGAGACCCTCCCCTACGATGCCGCCTACACGGTGATGGCGCTGCGGGAGCCCTTCGGCGTCACCGGCCACATCATCCCCTGGAACTATCCGGCCCAGATGTTCGGGCGCTCGGTGGTGGGGTCGCTGGCCGCCGGGAATACCGTGGTGGTAAAGCCGGGGGAAGATGCCTGCCAGTCCATCCTCATCCTGGCCGAACTGGCGCTGGAGGTGGGCCTGCCACCGGGCGTGCTGAACGTGGTCACCGGCTACGGCCGGGAGGCGGGAGCGGCGCTGGCGGGCCACCCCGATGTGGACCACCACTCCTTCACCGGCTCTCCCGCCACCGGCACGCTGGTGCAGCAGGCTGCGGCGGTGCACAACCGTCCCGTCACCATGGAACTCGGGGGGAAGTCGCCCCAGATCGTCTTCGCCGACGCGGATCTGGAGGCCATGCTCCCCGTGCTCCACAACGCCATCGTCCAGAACGCCGGCCAGACCTGCTCCGCCGGAAGTCGCATCCTGGTGGAGCAGTCGCGCTTCGACGAGGTGGTGGAGGCGCTGGCCCAGCGGTTCCGGGTTACCCGTATGGGTCCGGCGCGGGAGAATCCCGACTGCGGCCCCCTCATCTCGGCGGGTCAGGCCCAGCGGGTCCGGAATCTCCTGGCGGAGGCGGAGGGGAAGGCGTCCGGGACAGGACTTCCGCTGGTGGCCCAGGCCGAGCCCCCGAAAGGGGATGGCGCCGAGGGAGGATTCTGGGTGGCTCCCCGTCTCTACGCTCCGGTGGAGGCCGACCACCCCCTGGTCCACGAGGAGATCTTCGGACCGGTGCTGGTGGCCACGCCCTTCCGCGACGAGGCTCACGCTCTGGAGCTGGCCAACGCCACCACCTACGGGC
>REEG01000275.1 GCA_007695195.1 Gemmatimonadales bacterium
GCCATGGAATCCAAATCACCCTCCGAACCGACCGTGGACTCCCCCACCGAGGAGCCCATCATCCGTCTCACCCGGGACGGCGTCCAGTACACCATCCTGGGCACCGCCCACGTCTCGCGAAAGAGCGCCGAGACGGTGGAGCGTATGCTGGGGGAAGGCGACTTCGATGCCGTCGCCGTCGAGCTCTGTGCCACCCGCCACCGCACCCTCACCGACCCGACGGCGTGGGAGAAGTTGGACCTGTTCCGGATCCTCCGGGAGGGAAAGGGCGGGATGATGATGGCCTCCCTGGCCCTGGGAGCCTACCAGCGCCGCATCGCCGATCAACTGGGCGTCGAGCCCGGCGCCGAGATGCGGGTGGCCCTGGAGGTGGCCGAGAGGCGGGAGATCCCGGTGCAGCTCGTGGACCGGGAGCTGGGCACCACCCTGCGCCGGGCCATGCGCCGCCTCTCGTGGTGGCAGCGCTACACCATGACCGCCGGCATCTTCTTCTCGCTCCTTTCGCGGGAGAAAGTCTCCGAAGAGGACATTGAGCGCCTCAAGGAGGGCGATATCCTACAGGAGAGCTTCAGGGCGCTGGCGGAGGGCGTTCCGGAGCTCTTCGAACCCCTGGTGGCCGAGCGGGACCGGTATATGGCCGCCCGTCTCCGCCAGGAGAACGACGACCAACCGGGCCGGAAGGTCCTGGTGGTGGTGGGAGCCGGGCACCTGGCTGGGATCGAGGAGGCGCTGGGGGAAGGGGAAACGGTGGAGCTGGACCGGGAGGTAGCCCAGCTCGAGACCACCCCGCCACCCTCCCGGTTCCTGAGGGCCCTCCCCTGGATCCTGGTGGGTCTGGTGCTGGCCGGGTTCGGGCTGGGCTTCTACCGGAGCCCCGAACTGGGGTGGCGGCTGGTGGCCACCTGGGTCTTCCTGAACGGTACCCTTTCGGCCGCCGGGGCTCTTCTGGCCCGGGGCCATCCCGTCACAGTCCTCAGCGCCTTCCTTGCAGCGCCCCTCACCTCGCTGAATCCCACCATCGGCGCCGGTGTGGTCACCGCTTCGGTGGAAACCTGGCTCCGGAAGCCCACCATGCAGGACTTCCACACCCTCCGGGAAGATGTGGCCGAGCTCAAGGGGTGGTACGGGAACCGCGTCAGCCGGATCTTCCTTGTATTCTTCCTCTCCAGCATGGGATCGGTGCTGGGGAGCTGGCTTGCCGGAGCCCGCATGTTCACCCAACTCATCTGAGAAGTCCGTGCACCCCATGAGGGCCCGGTGCATCTGATCACCCGAATCCAGGAGACCGACCGTGATCGTGAACCGTCGAGACTTCGTGAAGGTTCTTTCCGGGGGATTGGTGGCCGGTCTGGCCCTTCCCTTCCCCGAACGACTTCCCTCCGGGTGGATCCCCCCTCGCCGTCGGGGTGACTTCACCCTGCTCCGGCGAAATGTGGGGATCTTCACGGCCCGGGGCGGAACCATGGGGTGGCTGGTGAACGACGACGGCATCGTGGTGGTGGACGCCCAGTATCCGGACACCGCCGCGGCCTTCCTGGAAGGGCTTCCCGGTCGGGCCAACCGGGCCATGGACGTCCTCATCAACACCCATCACCACGCCGATCACACGGCAGGCAACGACGTGCTTCGGGGCGAGGTGAGGGGAATCGTGGCACACCGCCGGGCCCGGGAACTCCACGAGGCGGCCGGCGGCGACCGCCCTCCCAGGGGCCTGGCCGACACCGCCTTCACCGGGGAGTGGCGGATCCGGATCGGCGACGAGCGGGTCCTGGCTCGCCACCTGACGCCAGCCCACACCGGAGGCGACTGCACCGTGCGCTTCGCCCAAGCCAACGTGGTCCACATGGGCGACCTGGTCTTCAACCGGGCCTATCCCTTCATCGACCGGGAGGCGGGAGCGTCGGTGCGCGGTTGGCTCCACTTCCTGGAGGCGGAGGCGGCCGACGCCGACACGGACACCCGGTTCATCTTCGGCCACGCCCGGGAGGGATTCGGCGTGACCGGCGACCGGAGCGACCTGCGGGTGCAGGCCGACTTCCTCCAGGCCATCCTGGACCAGGCGGAGCAGGCCATCCGGGAGGGACGCTCCCGGGACGATCTCCTGGCTGCGGAGACCATCCCGGGGTTCCCGGACCACCGTCCCATCGCCGCCCGGCTCACGGCGGGGCTGGCGCTGGCCACGGCCTTCGACGAGCTGGTGGAAGAGGGTTGAGTCCGGCTTACGCCGGAAGCGCCACCTCCCGGAACCCCACCATCCGACCGGCGTCCTCGTCCCAGAGGGTGAGGCGGAACAGACGCGCCATGTCCCGCACCGTGACCTGGGTCGCCTGCTGCAGGTCGGGATTCGCATCCAGGCACTCCTGGAGCCGGTAGTTGGGGATCCGGCTGCTCAGGTGGTGGACGTGGTGGATCCCGATGCTGGCCGTCAGCCACTGGAGGGGGCGCGGCAGCACCAGGTGGGAGCTCCCGTAGACCGCCGCTTCGAAGTAGTCCCAGTTCGGGTCCCGATCCCAGTACGTCTCCTCGAACTGATGCTGCACATAGAAGAGAAGGATCCCCGCCGATCCCGCCAGGAGGGTGACAGGCACCTGCACCAGGAGGAAGGGCACGAGCCCGATGGTGAGGGCCGCCACCACCAGGATGGCCACGAGGCAGGCGTTGGTCCACCAGATGCTGGCCCAGGCCTGCTTCCACTCCCGGGGCACCTTGTGGGGGTACCGATGGCCCACCACGAAGTGCACCACCGGCCCGATCCCCAGCATGATGAGGGGATGGCGGTAGAGGCGGTAGGCCAGCCGCTGCCGAGGCGTGCTGTCCAGATACTCCCGCACCGTCATGGTCTCCACGTCCCCGAATCCCCGCAGATCCAGATCACCGCTGTGGGCGTGATGGTGGGCGTGGGTGCGGCGCCAGTAGTGGTAGGGCGTGAGGGTCAGCACCCCGATGACGAACCCGACCGCGTCCCGGGCCTTCCGGGACCGGAAGTAGGATCCGTGCCCACAGTCGTGCTGGATCATGAAGAGGCGAACCAGGAAGCCCGCCGTTGGGACCGCCAGTGCCAGGGTGAGGAGCCAGCTCACCTGCAGCGCCAGGTAGGAGAGGGTCCATAGCCCCACGAAGCCCAGGGCCGTGCCGGTGAGCTGCCGGACGCTCCGGGCCGTGTCGGGGCCCAGGTAGGGGGCTGTCATGGTCAGCCAGTCCCGGGATGGCGCAGCCGATGGCGTGGGTGCGGCCGATGGCGTGGGAGAGGACTGAAGAGCGGCGGAAGGCTGTTCCAGGGAACGGTCCACGTTTTCGTCGGGGTCGGAGGGTGAGTCTGTCGGTCTGGAGTCTTTACCCCAGAGCCGGCGACAATCTTTCACACTGCCCGACAATACGCCAGTCCGACCTACCTTTTGGTACAATAAGCCGTCCGCTCCGCCCTCTTGCTCAGAACGCCACGAGCCGCGTCACCTTGAGGGCTACGGAGCGCTCCTGGGGGCCATCCATCCCGCTCCGGTGCCGTTGGGTGAAGATGAGGAAAACGTCGCTCATGGGCGCGTGGCGGAAGTTGATTCGGGTATTGCTCACCCACTGCTCAGTCTGCCGGTTGTACTGGAGGAAGGCGCTTCCCGACAGCCGGGTGGACCAGGCGTACCGAAGTGCGCCCCGGGCCACGTCGGCGCGGAAGTCCCCCTCCGGAAGCTCGACCTCATTGCGCTCCATGGAAATCTCGGTGAAGAGGTCGTACCGGGGTCTCCAGGAAGCCCGGGTGGAGAGGGAGGTCCGGGTTCCGCTCCAGAACTCGCCTCGCCCCACCTGCACCCGCCCGATGAGACTCCGGGCGCTGGAACTCTCGACGCTCACCACCGCATCTCTGAACGCGTAGTCGCCTGGTTGGAGGACCACCCCGGAGGCGATGGCGAAGGGGTCTCCCAGGCGTTCGAAGCGGTCATTCACCGTGACGGAAAAGGACTCGCCGCTCCGCACCGAGAGATTCAGCCCTCCCGAGACGATGCGCGTCTCCAGGAGCCCGCCCAGATTCGAGATGTAGTCCACCTCCACGTAGGGCGCAGCTTCCTGGAGCCACGACCCCTCGGGCTGGTGATGGATCCCTACCGTGGCGTAGCGGTGCAGCGCATCCCGGCGACGTACGAACCCCACGCCGGGGTCGAAGTCCTCATCCACCCGCCGCACGAAGGCCGAGGTGTTCCAGAACCGGTCCCGCCATGCGGCGCCGGTCCGCCAGGCGAACCCCGAACTCCCAGGCTCGGACCCCGCGGTCCCCGCCAGGTAGCTGGTGATGACCAGGTTCCCCAGAAGGCGGAGGTTGGCGTCGGCGCCCCAACTCCGGTTGTAGCTTCCCTGCCCCAGCTCTCCGGTGCCCTGGCGATTCACCACCAGCAGGCCGATATCGGAGTTGCCCAGGACGTTCCGCTTCACCCGGGCCACGGAGAAGTTCTCGCCGGGCCTCTCCCCGAAGGCCTCGGTTTGCATGTTGAGCACCCCCACCTCAAAGTCTCCGGCCCTCCCGGTGACCCGGCCGCCCCCCACGATGGGGATGGGCTCTCCGCCCTGGGTCAGACCGATGCGGCGGGAGTGGAAGAGGGTGAAGTCCCGGAGAGACGCGCCCATGCGGTAGTTCCGCTCATTCTGGTCCCCGAACTGGAAGACCCCGGCGTTCTCGATGAAGAACTCGCGACGCTCCGGGAAGAAGAGGGAGAAGCGGGTCAGGTTCACCTGCTCCTGGTCCAACTCGGCCTGGGCGAAGTCCGTCCGGTACGTCAGATCCATGGTCAGACCTGGGGTGATGCCGTATTTGAGATCCACCCCGGCGTCGGCGCGGCTCCCGGTCTGGGCGTCCGCCACGGCCTGTCCCCGGGAGTCAGCGGCGAGGGCGAAGGGCTTCACCGTGAGGTTCCGGCCGGGCTGGATCCCCTCCAGCCCCGTCATGGTTCCGGCACGGGACATCCGGTGGATCACCTCGCGGCGGGAGAGGGGCGACCAGTACGAGCTCTCGTTGGACCGCCGGACCCGGCGCAGGAAGTTGATCCCCCAGTCCTGGACCGGCCGGTTCGCATCGAAGCGCAGCGTGCTGAAGGGAATGGCCATCTCCACCACCCACGCCGAGTCGGTGTGGGCCACCTGGGCCTGGATGGGCCCCTCCCACGCCACGCTCACATTCCGACTGTCGTTGAAGGTCTGCTCGTCGCGGAGGGCCCCGCCCGGATTCACGAAGAAGAGAAAGGAGTTTCTCCGGTCCAGGAAGGGATCGATGGAGACGGCGAACAGGTCCCCGGCGCCTGGACTGAAGTCGTGCTCGAGCCCGGCGATCATGAGCCGGTCCATCTCGGAGTCGTAGTTCACCACCCCCAGGTAGAGGTGTGTGTCGTCGTAGAGGATCCGGACCACCGTGGGCTGGGTGGCCGGCATGCCCAGGTCGGGAACCCCCTGCACGAAGTGCCCCACCGGTATGGCTAGGTCCCACGCTGCCTCGTCCATACGCCCATCGATGACGATGGGCTCGTGAGTCCGGACGGCCCGCACTTCAGGGCGCGGGGCCGACTCCGGGTCCACCGGGAAGGTCCAGGGTGAAGGGCCGGGGTACGCCCCGGGGAAGGCGGCGCCAGGGAGATCCACCGACACCGAGTCCTCTACCTCGTCCAATGCGCCGGTTGGGACGGTCTGGGCGGTCAGACCGGGGGGAACGAGGAGCGCGAGGACCAGGAGGGCTGGGATCGCCAGGGCCAGGATCGCCAGGGGCGCCACCGGTACCACCGACGGTGGGACGCCGTTAGCTATAGCGGAGCCGACCCACACAGGACGACGAAGAGACATGGGACCCAGGGGTTCGGGGGCCCCTGGAGTGACCGGGCCCGCGGATGCGATGTGGGGGGACGGGACCATAGTGGGGCTCACATCCCCTACCGGCAAGGTGGGGCAGGGTGAGGCACGGAACAATGCGGAAGTGCCACCCCGCAAAAAATGCGAACCGGGGTTCGCATTTTGAGTGGGCAGCGGCGCTAGTCCGACGCTCCCGGACAGAGGTCGGTGAAGAGGT
>REEG01000090.1 GCA_007695195.1 Gemmatimonadales bacterium
GACCAGGGTGAAGCGATCATCATGGGACGGTGGGGGGAGGTTGGCCAGGGTGGGGTGGGGCGTCTCGTTCTTCCCGACGGAACCGATTCATCGCAGCGCTCGCCTTACTTCCAATTCACGCCAGAGCGAGTAGACCACCGGAAGGACGACCAGGGTGAGGAGCATGGCCGTGACCAGCCCCCCCACCATGGGCGCGGCGATCCGCTGCATGGTGGCCGCCCCCACCCCGGTGGCCCAGAGGAGGGGGAGGAGCCCGCCGATGTCCGAGACCACGGTCATGAGCACCGGGCGCAGACGGGTGGTGGCTCCCTCCAGGGCCACCTCCCGGATGGCGGAGGGGGTCAGCTCCGACTCGCCGGTTGCGGCTCGGGCCCGCTCCCACGCCTGGTCCAGGTAGAGGAGCATCACCACTCCCAACTCCGCCGTGACCCCGGCCAGGGCGATGAAGCCCACCCACACCGCCACGGAGGTGTCGAAGTCCAGGATCCAGAGGAGCCAGACCCCGCCCACCAGGGCCAGGGGGAGGGTGAGCATGACGATGGAGGCCCGGATGGCACTCCGGAAGTACAGGTAGAGGAGGGTGAAGACCAGGAGGAGGGTGAGGGGGATGAGGAGCTGGAGCCGCTCGGCCACCCGCTCCATGGCCTGGTACTGCCCGGCCCATTCGATGCGGTAGCCCTCCGGGATCTCGAGCCGGCTCCGAAGGAGCTCGTCGGCCTCGGCCACGTAGCTCCCGAAGTCCCGGCCGTCCACATCGATGTAGACCCGGCTCACCGGGAAGGCGTCCTCGGTGTTCACCACCATGGGCCCCTCTGCGGGCACGACGCGGGCCAACTGGCCCAGGGGGATGGTCGGACCTGCCGGCGTGTCCACCAGGACGTCCCCGATCCGCTCGGCGCTCTGGCGGAACTCCCGGGGATAGCGGACCTGTACGGCGTACCGCGCCCGGCCCTCCACCGTCCGGGTGGCGACCTCGCCTCCCACGGCGGTCATGAGGGTCTGCTGGACCTGGGCCACATTCAGCCCGTGACGGGCCGCCTCGGCCCGGTCCACCACGATGTCCAGGTAGGGCCCGCTGGCCCCCCGCTCTGCCTGGACGCTCCGGGTGCCTTCCACCTGCGCCAGGATTCCCTCGATCTCGATCCCGATCCGCTCGATCTCGGAGAGGTCCTCCCCGAAGACCTGGACCCCCAGGGGCGAGCGCAGCCCGGTGGCCAGCATGTCGATGCGGTTCTGGATGGGCATGGTCCAGATGTTCATGACGCCGGGCATGCGGACGGCTGCGTCCAGCTCCGCCACGAGTCCGTCGTAGTCCAGCCCGGCCCTCCACTCCGAGGTGGGCTTCAGGTTGATCAGGGTCTCGAACATCTCCAGGGGCGCCGGATCCGTGGCCGTGTTGGCTCGCCCCGCCTTCCCGATGACGCTCTCCACCTCGGGGAACGAGGCGATGATGGAGTTCTGCACCCGCATCATCTCGGCGGCCTGCTGGATGGAGACCCCGGGCAGGGTCATGGGCATGTAGAGGATGGTGCCTTCCTCCACCCGGGGCATGAACTCGGACCCCAGTTGGGAGAAGGGGATGGCCGTGATTGCCAGAAGGAGGCCGGCCAGCCCCAGGGTGGTCCACCGGAAGCGAAGGGCGAACGAGAGGACCGGTCGGTAGACCCGGAGGAGGAACCGACTGATGGGGTTCTCCTCCTCGGACCGGATGCGTCCCCGGATGAAGAGCCCAAGCGCCACCGGGACGAGGGTCACTGCCAGCAGGGCCGCACCGGCCATGGCGAAGGTCTTGGTGAAGGCCAGCGGGTGGAACAGGCGGCCCTCCTGGGCCTCGAGCCCGAAGACCGGCAGGAAGCTCACCGTGATGACCAGGAGGCTGAAGAAGACGGCGGGCCCCACCTCCGAGGCTGAGGCCGTGACGATCTCCCAGCGGCGAGCCGAGTCGGGCTCCTCCTCTTCCCGCTCCAGGTGCTTGTGCATGTTGTCGATGAGGACGACGGCAGCGTCCACCATGGCCCCGATGGCGATGGCGATGCCGGCCAGCGACATGAGGTTGGCCTGAACCCCAAGGAGGCGCATGATGAGGAAGGAGAAGAGGACCGCCACCGGCAGGGTCACCATGACCACCAGGGCGCTGCGGAGGTGGAGGAGGAAGAGGGACGCGATGAGCGCCGTGAGGACCAGCACCTGCAAGAGGGTGAAGGAGAGGTTCGAGCGGGCTTCGCGGATGAGTTCGGAGCGGTCGTAGGCCGGCACGATGGAGACCCCGTCCGGTAGCCCGGCCTCGATCTCGGAGATCCGCTGCTTGACGCCGTCGATGACGTCCAGGGCATCCTCGCCGTGGCGCATGACCACGATCCCGGTGACCACGTCGCCCCGCCCGTCCTTGTCGGCCACGCCCCTCCGGAGGTCGGGGCCGAGCTGGACCCGTCCCACGTCGCCCACCCGGACGGGAGTTCCGTTCCGGGTGGCCAGGGCGACGCCCTCGATGTCTTCCACCGAGGTCAGGTAGCCCAGGCCCCGGACCATGTACTCGCGCCCTCCCTGCTCCACCACCCGGGCGCCCATGTCGGCGTTGGCCTCGCGGATCGCCTGGCTCACCCGGGCCAGGGAGAGCCCGTAGGCCCGGAGGGCGTCGGGATCCACGTCCACCTGGTACTGCTGGACATACCCTCCCACGGCGGCGACCTCCGCCACCCCGGAGACCCCCTGGAGTTGGTACCGGACGAAGAAGTCCTGGATGGACCTGAGCTCGGCCAGGTCGTGACGATCCGACTCCAGGGTGTACTGGTAGACCCAGCCCACCCCGGTGGCATCGGGGCCCAGCCGGGGAGACACCCCGGGAGGCAGGGCCTCGGCATCCAGTTGGGAGAGGGTCTCCAGCACCCGGGAGCGGGCCCAGTACGGGTCCGTGCCGTCGTCGAAGAGCACGTAAACGTAGCTCGTCCCGAACGCCGAGATCCCCCGCACCGTCCGGGCCCCGGGGACGGCCAGGAGGGTGGTGGTCAGGGGATAGGTGACCTGGTCCTCCACGATCTGCGGCGCCTGCTCGGCCCAGTCCGTCTGCACGATGACCTGGACATCGGAGAGGTCGGGGATGGCATCCATGGGCGTGGTCCGGATCGCCCAGATCCCTCCGCCCACCAGCGCCAGGGTCAGGAGGAGGACGAGGCCGCGGTTCGCCACCGACCCGGCGATCAACCGCTTAATCATGGTGGTGCCCCCCGTGATCGTCGTGCGCCCCGTGGTCATCGTGGTCTTCATGGTCATCGTGATCACCGTGGTCGCCATGATCACCATGATCCCCATGGTCGCCATGGTCGCCATGGTCCCCGTGCATCCCCGGCATCCCGGCCATGGCATCCATGAGGCGGCTCTCGGCATCGAGGATGAACCCGGCCCGGGCCACCACCTGGTTCCCGGCCCGCACCCCGGACAGGATCTCGGTTCGCCCACCGGCCTCCATCCCGACCTCCACCTCGTGGATCATGTAGCCGTCGTCCCCATGGGCCACGAAGACCAGGCTACGGTTCCCTACATGCAGGACCGCGTCCCGGGGCACCGTCACCGTCTCGTCGGCCAGGGTCACGGTGGTCCGCGCCGTGACGAACATCCCGGGCCGGAGCGCGAGGTCGGGGTTCGGCACCTCCACCCGGATCCGGGCGGTCCGCCGTTCCGGGTCCACCTGGGGGTAGAGGTAACTCACCGTTCCCTGGAAGGACCGGTCCGGGTGGGCGGCCACGTCCAGGCGGACGGCGTCGCCCAGGCGCACGAAGCGGAGGTCCCGCTCGAAGACCTCCGCCTCCACCCACACCACCGAGAGGTCGGCCAGCCGGTAGAGGGTGGCTCCCGACTCGAAGCGCTCTCCCACCTGCACGGCCTTCTCCACCACGAACCCCGAGTGGGGTGATCGGAGGGTCACCGTCTCCAGCACCTCCCCCGTCTCTTCCACGGCCTGGATGTCCGCGGAGTCCACCTGCCACCTCCGAAGCCGGTCCCGGGCGGCCCGGAGCACGGCATCGCTCCGGTTCACGCTCCCGGGCACCCGGCTCCCCGAGAGCTCGCGGGCCAGGGAGCGGGCCGCCAGGAGATCTTCCTGTGCCGACACCAGCTCGGGGCTGTACACCTCCATGAGGGGCGATCCCGCCTCCACGAAGCGTCCCGTGAAGTCCACGTGGAGGCGCTCGGCCCACCCTCCGAAGCGGAGGCTCACCGTGCTGAGCCGGGTCTCGTCCCACCGGACCTCGCCCGGCGCCCGTACCTCCCGCTCCAGGCGGGCGAGCTTCCGGCCCAGGCCGGCTGACATGTGGGCGTGCTGGATCTCGGTGCGGAAGAGGATCGTCTGGGCCTCCATGAGGCCGGTGAAGCTCCCGTCGCCGGTGCGGTAGGCGGCGGCGGCGCTCTCCACGGCGGCCCGGGCCTGGGGAATGACGCCCTCCTGGAGGAGGACGAGCTGCTCCCGGGCCTCCACGAGGTCGGCGTGGGCTTCTGCCACTTCCCGTCGGATGGTCCGCCTCAGGTCGGCCGCGTCCAGCTCCGAGGCCCGGGCCTCCGCCGAGGCGGCCGCCACCCACTGGTCCTGCTTCCGGCCCCGGAACACCGGCAGGGGCATGGACACCCCCACGGAGAGCACATCGGGCCTGGAACTCCGCATGCCGTAGGCACCGGTGAGGGCCACCCCTGGACGCCGCTCGATCCGGGCGGCGTCCAGCTCGTGGCGGGCCGCCTCCACCTCCCGATCCAGGAGCGCCAGCTCGGGCCGGTGCACCAGGGCCAGGGCCTCGAGCTCTGCCAGCGACGGGAACCCGGCCCCCAGCTCGGCATCCACCAGGCGAGTGGTGAGCATCCCCGCACCCGGGTCTCCGTCCACCAGGGTCCGGAGGCGGTCCGGGAAGGCCACCTCCACCGGGTCACGCACCTCCCTGCCCAGAAGGGTGTTCACCTCGGCCAGCGCCACGGCCCGGCGCTGCCGGAGCTCGGCCAGGTGCTCCTCGATGCTGGCCAGCTCGGTCTGGGCCCGGAGGAGGTCGGCCTGCGGGGCGATCCCCTCCGTGTAGGCAGCCTCGGCGGACCGGGCGAAGGCCTCCAGCGACGAACGGGTGCGGAAGTGGACCTCGAGCGCCTCCGACACCAGAAGGAGTTCGAACCACGCCTCGGCCATGCGGACCCGGAGGTCCCAGGCCAGCACGGCCTCGTAGCCCTCGGCCGCTTCGGCCCGGGCGCCGGCGGCCCGCTCCCTGGCGCTTCGGAGTCCCCGGGGGGGGAGCTCCTGCATGACCTCCAGGGAGAGCATGGTCATCCCCTCCATGGAGACGTCCAGGTCGGGCAGGGGAAGGCTCATGAGCCCCACACCCACCTGGGGATCGGGGAGGGTCCCGGCGGGCTCGATGCCGGCCCGGGCCGCCGCCGTCCGCTGTCGGGCCGCCTCCATCCGGGGGTGCCCCTCGAGGAGCTCCCGGACCAGGGCCTCCAGGGGATCGCCGGCAGGGGCGTCCCGGACCACGTGGAGAGGGGTCGAGTCGTGGGAGAGGGAATCGGGAACGGACGGCGACTGGGCCGCCGCAGTTCCCGGCGCGAGGAAGGCCAGGGCCACGAGGAGGCCGGCTCCATGGGGGAGCCAACGGATTCCATGGGGCCGCCTACCCCCGCCCCGGATGGGGAAGGTGTCGGGCATGGTGCACTCCCGTCCCCGGTCAGGGGACGCAGAACGAGTGGATGGACGTTCGATGGTGGGAGAATTCCGCGACGCGAGCGGTCACGGTCCGACGGCAGGAGCCGCCGGGAATATCAGCCCCTGGGCGGGTGGAAGGGGCCGTCGCCGGGAGGACCATCCAGGAGGAGGGTCGGCGATGCGGGCTTGACGGCCTGTGCTGCAGCTTCGGTGGGGCTGGAGAGGGGATCTGGAGGTACAACGGAGGCCGCACCCCCACACGTCATCACATAGCCGCCCCCGAAGGGACAATCGGTGTGGGCGCCGTGGTCGTGCCCGTG
>REEG01000068.1 GCA_007695195.1 Gemmatimonadales bacterium
ACCCGCGCCCTACCTTGCCTCCGCCTCCAACAGGGCGGTTGAAACTCCTATTCCTTCACCCTCATGGGCGGATCCCTCCACGGTGTGGCCGACGCCATCGAGCTCTCCCGGGCCGCCGTGCGGAACATGAAGCAGAACCTCTTCGGCGCCTTCGTCTACAACACCGCCGCCATCCCCGTGGCCGCCGGAGTCCTCTACCCCGTTATGGGGCTCCTGCTGAACCCCATGATCGCCGGGGCCGCCATGGCCTTCAGCTCGGTCACCGTGGTGACCAACGCCAACCGCCTCCGGGGGTGGCGAGCACCGGTTCGGGGTTGAGGGGGTGCTTCGGACCGCTTGCGTCAACGCCTTCGGGGCGGACCTTCCACCACCCCGAGGTCATGCTGGTGAGAACTGACACCCCATGCACGATCCCGCATGAATGAGTTTGGATCCTACGGTCCGAACTCCCAGAGCCGCACTCTCGGATACGGCTCGTTTCGGAAGGAAAGGAACCCCGTCTGGCCGACGGAAAGGATCTCCTCGAGGCCGTCCAGCCGGACCACCGTCGGCTCCGGCTGCTCGAGGTCTGTAACGACGAGGGTCACGATGTCTGCGGGGAGGTTGCGGAGCGGGACTCCTTCGAGCCTCCTTCTCTCGCGAATCTGGATCAAGAGGGTGGTGGGATCCAGGAGGTGCAGGCGTGCGAGCGAATGCATCACATCGGCTCCCCTTTGAAAGCCGCCCGACCCCATCGATCGGTCTGAATACAGGGTGACTCGCCAGGGGCGCATGTCGTTCAAATGCAGGTCCCTCAGTGTACCGTCGCGGAGCCGGAGCTTCACGACAGGAATCGGATTAGCCGCTGCTGCAAGGACTCCTTCGTCCGTGGAACAGGCGATCGCACCACTGTTGAACGCCGTTGCCACCAGAGGATCAACGGACCGGTAGAAGCTGGTCAGGGTGATCGTGTCACCGATGGATCCGCCCCAGGACATCAATTTCGGCCCACGGTCAGGCTGCGGCAGAACGGCGTACGTCGTCTCGCCCGACTGACAAAACCAGTGCCGGGAGAATGCGACGGGCTCGGACGTGAATTCGGTGCCGTCTAGCTCTCGGTTGCCCGCGGGGACGCGGTGAAGCCGACGGTCGGCGTCCACCACCAGAAGCGTGTCCCCTGGAACTTGGGCCATGGCGTTGGGCTGGAAGAACTCCCCCGGGCCGCGGCCCGGCCGTCCCAGACTGGGCAACGCTCGCCCGTCTGCGGTCCACCGCCTCAGCGTGTAATAGGATCGGTCCAACACGACGAAGTCGCCGGTCGAGAGCAAGGCACCTTCCGTGATCAGCCCGATGGTGCTCCGAGGATCTCCGTCTGCGCTTCCGACCTCCGTAGCGATTCGCGCCCGGCTCAGACGTCCAGCCCACTCTCCGGCTACGGGATCCGGGGTCCTTTCACCGGGCGCCAGACTTATCTCGGCGGCGGAACTCCAATCAAGGACCATAGCCGCTTCCAGTGGATGGTCCTCCAAGACCGACCGGTCGCTTCCCAGGGAACCATTGCCAGCAGAGTCACACCCGACGAGGAACAGCACCAGGACAAGAGTCGCAGGGCCGGCCGCCCGTCTGGCCGATACGACCGAACCACAGCTGCCATGGACCGCAGACCGAAGTCGGGCTTTCAGTGAATCCCCTCTTCTCATGTGCCACCCCTCACCCGGTCGGAACCAGGCGTCTTGATCGACTGATCGGGATTGTGTTCTGACGGGAGTCCCTGCTCCAAGATCGCCCGAGTCCTGTACCACCCCTGGGGGAAATCATAGGCACCTCGCTGTCCATCCTCCCCCAGCTTCATGTCCGGCTGAGCTCCTGCCTCCCGCTCGAGAGCCGAGGGCGCTGGATCCATTGCCAAACTCTGGGTGAAACGGGTCAAGAACTCCCGCCACCCACCTTCGGCTACCAAGTGCCGAAACGAGACCCCTACCAGGTTCCCACAGGTGCGATCCAATCCGGCGACATCGGAAAACCCCAGGTCAGAGGCTGCATGGCCGAGCTCGATTCGTCCCTCTCGCACCCCTCGGAGGCCCGTGTATACGACGGCCGCTGCCGTCAGGTCACCGGGCGAACCGGCTTCGAGCCTTCCGGAGGACACGATTTCTCGGATGACAGGGACCCCTCCTGCTGCCAATCTCTCCAGGAGGAGGACCAGTTCGTTTGGACCATTACCTGGAGCATCAGGGGGGAGCGCCATCAAAAACTCGGAAGTGAATTTCGAAGTAAACCACGTCATGAGCCTGACACCCAAAGCCACCGGCAGGTTGACTTCGTCGACGACGAGTATGTCGCGAACGCCGGCTCGACGAAAACGAGCCACATGGTCATCTGGCGGGTCAGCCAGGGCGGCGATCACGGGAAGGCCGAGGCGTCTAGGACTGAGGTTCGCCAGTTCGGCGAAGTAGCCCTCTGGGTTCTGCGTGGTGGCGGGCCAGGTTGGCCCCGTAAGTACTACGATGCAGTCGCTGTCTGATCCCGAGCTTGACGGCACCTCCACTAATTCACCCAATGCAGGCAGGAGTTCAAGACATGCCCTCACCCCTCCACGGAGGCGGAGCCATCGCACGGCCTCGCACAGCCCATCAAACGATGGATCGTACCCGGGGACTGTCAGAATTCTACCGACGCTCTTCATCGATTCACATACTGATGCTTACAGTATCACAACATAACCATAGAATAATATAGAGGGGGGGGGAGCGCAAGCCATGCGGGGTCTGGCCGTAACGGGAGGGTCCTCGGGCGCTGTTCCGGATAGCAAAGAGCCGCTGGGCCATCGAGAACCACTCTTTCGCGCTACGGGGAGGAGATCCGGGGAGAAGCTGCCGAGGGGCAACTGGCCCGGCCGTGAGGACGAAGCGGATGCTGCATTCCAACCGAAACGATCTCCGGTCGACGTCCACTGGGGTCGGGTCTGCCACTTGGTGTGCAACGCACGGGATGCATAGGTTCTGGTTCCCTGTCCTGCTCGGCGCGGTCACTCTCTTTCCCAACTTCGCATACCTCATGGCGCAAGAGGTGATTACCAGCGACGATCCGGTCGCGCCTGGGTCGCGGAGCATAGTGCTCGAGAGGGTAGCGACCTTGGCGCCACCACCGGAACTGCTTTCCTTCACCGCCCTACCACCGATCAGTGTAGCGCGCGGGAGCCGGGGATCCTACTTCGCCGGGCCCGCTCGCGGGAACGGAGTGCTGGCGATCTTCGACTTGACCGGAGCCTTCCTCCGCCATCAGGGGAGGGTGGGTGAGGGGCCGGACGAGTTCCTCGGGCAACCGTTCCCGATGACTCTGAGGATCGGGGACGACGGGCATGTGTACGCCTTCGAGGGAAATCTCATGCACGTGCTGGACTCGACAGGCTCCCGCACGCTGCAGAGGTCCAGGATTCCCCTCCGTCCGAACGACGCGGTTCTCCTCGGCTCCTCGATCGTCGTTCAAGCGCCCGTCGAGGCCCCCGCCGGGCAGGGTACGGTGATGCAGATCGTGGACCTGGACGGCACGAGCCGCAGGGGGATCGGCGTGACTTCGGCACGACCGCTGTCACTCCGTGTGCCCTTCGACGGGGTTCGGAAGCTCGCTCGCGGCACGGAACCGGCTACCGTGTGGAGTTCCTATGTGAATCGCTATGAGATGAGCCTCTTTGCCGAATCGGGTGAGGAGAGGATAAGGCTAATCCGTTCCGCCCCCTGGTTCGTCCCGTACGACACGTACCTGGTAGGCGAGCCATTCATCGAACCCCAGCGCCCTCGGGTCGAAGGGGTCATCCAAGGAGGGGACGGTCTCGTCTGGACCCTGATTTCTCGAGCGGCAGAAGGCTTTGAGCCAATGTCCGATCCCGGGTCCCAGGAGGTAGCGGGCGAGATGCGTATCGACCCATATGTGGACTTCAACCAGTACTTGGATACCATCATAGAAGTCCTGGATCTGACTACACGCGAGGTGGTAGCTCGTCAGACCTTCGAAGGTCAACTTCGCTTTGTGGACACACCGAACGACGAGGTCCTCCTCTTCGCGGTGCGACCTGACGAGTCGGAGGAGTTGATGGTCGAAATCTTCAGCGGTGGCCTGCGATGACCTGGACAGGCCGCTGGGCCTGGGTTCTCCTCGTGCTCGCGCTGGCGGGGTGCTCCGGGAGGTGACCTGTCGCTGCAGGCCGATGAAGGTCCGTGCCTTCTGGAGGTGAATCCAACGGGTGTGGAACTCACTCCGGGGTTGACGGATTATACAAAATACATCATAGGACCCTGCCAGAAAGGGCCCGCAGGCGCAAATATTATGATGAAAACATCATAATTCGTGGGGCCGGCTACCGGTTGCCCCGTTCCGGAAGCTCATACCGAACGACCCGCTGGACATCCAACTCGTCGGGCAGGATCCCCAGCAGATAGTCGTCGGCGGCGAGACGAAGGTGGAAGTCGGCCGGCAGCTCGACGGTCCGAAGCAGCTCGCCCCGGGGGCTGAATTCCCACCAGGGGATCCACTCGGCCTCCTCGTACGGGGGCACGTAGTCCCGGATCCACACCCCACCCGAGGCGCCGAGCAGCAGACGGTCGAAGTGGGGAAGGGAGGGAACCCTCGGCAGGGACTCGGCATGCTCCCGGTAGGCCCGGGCCTCGGACTCGGTGAGGGGCCGGCTCTCACCGGTGCCCGACTCGAACTGCATCAGCCCTGTCTGGTGGTCCAGGAAGGTCTCCATCACCTCGTCGGTGACGGGCGTCGTGTGGCCCTCCACCCGGATGGTTCCCTCGAGCGTGCCGTCGGCGTCGAAGTAGCGGACCTCGAACCGATCGGTGAGGCCCACCACCACGGCGCTGCCCGCAGCCGAGACCCGGACGGGTCTCTGGAAGGGGATCGGCGCCCTCACCAGGGCGCCTTCGATCATGGCTTGTTCGGCCAGCCGCTCCCTTCCCGGGAATTCGCCGAGGACGGTGAGGGGAGCGCCCTCCGAATCGAAAAGGGCGACCCGGACGGTGTCCCGGATCAGCCCATCGGGGCCTTGGCCTTCGTCTGCTCGCGCCCGCATGACCGTCACGAGCCGCCGGTTGGCCAGCAGGCCCTCGATCTGAGGCGTTGGAGCGTCCGCCTGGGGGGACGGCCTGATCCTCCGGCCGAAGGACCCGTCGGGGCCGAAGAGAAGCACGCTCTGGCGCAGGTCGGCAACCCCGATGGAATCGCCGGCCGCGCGGCTCGGTTGGCCGGCGGCCTGGAACTCTCCCGGTCCCTGGCCCAGTCCCCCGGCCCGGATCTGCAGGACCCCGTCGGCGTCGAAGAGGCGGACCTCGCCGCTCCCGGGATCCACCAGCACCAGCCGCCCGTCCGAAAGCTCGATGGGACCTGCCGTGAAGTGAAGCTGATGGCCCGGTGCCTCCTCGTCCTCGCCGATGAGGATCTCCGGCTCCGTCAGTCGGGCTCCCTCCCGGGGGAGTCCGTCAGGGAAGACCGCTTGGGTCACCCCGGCGCTGTCGGTGACCACGGGCTCCTGCGGTGGAGCCTCGGATGCGTCCTCCCCGCATCCGCCCAGCGCCAGGACCAGGGCAAGCAGGAGGATGGAGGGGAGCTCGTCCGCTACTGTGCCCGGGGGCCTCTCGCCCTGGAGCGGCTTCACGCCCCCGCCGGGAACGGGGCGCTCACTTCACCGGAGGCCCGCCTGGTCTACCGGCTCCCCGAGCCCGATCTGCACGGTTGCGGTGAGCTTCGCCTCACTCCCCTCGAACTGCTCGAGCGCCTGGCCCGCCTCGTGCCGCCGCCTCGCATCCACCGGCACCGCTACCACGGGGTCCTCGCTCCCAACGCTCGCCTGAGGTCCGCCGTGGTCTCCATCGGACGGCCCGCCGCCGACGAGCCTCCGGCTCACGCGGAGCCCCCACCGTCTCCCCGCCCTGCCTCCCCCTCCGTCGCTCCGCCCGGACCCTCTCGCGAACCGGCACCGACCGGCACCCCGGC
>REEG01000177.1 GCA_007695195.1 Gemmatimonadales bacterium
CCGGCCCCGGCCAGTCCGATCTTCCGGGCCAGTCGCCGGTGCCACGCCGTCTGGAACCGTCCAGGGAAGGTGTCCAGGATAGTTGTGGCCACCTCCAGCGCCTCGTCCGGTTCCGGGGCCAGGAGGGTGAGGAGGGTTTCGGCGAACCGGGCCAGGTTCCAGTGGGCGATCCCCGGCTGCTGCCCGAAGGCGTAGCGGCCGGACCGGTCGATGAAGCTGTAGACCTCTTCGGGACGGAAGGGATCCAGGAAGCCGAAGGGCCCGAAATCCAGCGTCTCGCCCACCACCGAGGTGTTGTCGGTGTTCATGACTCCGTGGATGAATCCCACCGAGAGCCACGCCGCCACCAGCTCCGCCGTGCGACCGATGACGGCGTCCAGGAGCCCCCGGGCGGGCACCTCGTCCTGGGCCAGATGGGGGTAGTGGCGCCCGATCACGTAATCCGCCAGGCGCTCCACCGCGGCGTGGTCTCCCTGGCGGGCGAAGTACTCGAAGGTCCCGACCCGGACGTGGCTGGTGGCCACCCGGGTCATGACGCCACCAGGCTCGGGGCCATTCTGCCGGAGCACCCGCTCCCCGGTGCTCACCGCCGCCAGCGCCCGGGTGGTGGGGATCCCCAGCGCCGCCATGGCCTCGCTCCCCAGGTACTCCCGCACCACGGGGCCCAGCGACGAACGCCCATCCCCTCGCCGGGACCAGGGTGTGCGACCCGCTCCCTTGAGCTGCAGGTCCCGACGCACACCGGCCCGGTCCACCACCTCGCCCAGGAGGATGGCGCGGCCGTCTCCCAACTGGGGCACCCACCCACCGAACTGGTGCCCTCCGTAGGCCATGGCGATGGGGTGGGCACCGTCGGGAACCGCGTTCCCCGCCAGGACCTGCACACCCGCCGGCGAGGTCAGGAGTTCCGAATCCAGCCCCAGCTCTTCGGCCAGGGGGCCATTGAACTCCAGAAGCCGGGGTTCGGCCACCGGGGTGGGCGGCGTCCGGGAGTAGAACCGGTCCGGGAGCTCCGCGTAGCTGTGCTCCAACGGGAGATCCAGGGAGATCGGTTCGGGTGGCGGCTGGCTGGTCATGGACAGGAAGAAGAGGGGAGAAGGGCGACGGACTCTCTCCTACTCCCGGTCCGCCGCCCTGTTCATCCCACCCCTACACCGTAATGGCCAGCCCCCGGTAGATGCGGGAGCGGTACCGGCTGGCCTCGCGCTCCGGGAGCGGGGCTGCGGCCAGGAGAACGGCGCGAGCGAAACGCTCCTGCTCCTCGGCCTGCTCCCGGGCATCCCGGGGTTCTTCCGAACGGACCCGCCGGGTGAGGTTGATCTGGTTCACCGGCACATTGTGCATGAGGCGCTCGTTCTCCACCCCCAGGGTGGCGGTGAGGGCGTGGAGGGTGGTCTTCACGAAGTTGGCCAGGGCGAATTCGGCGTGGGTGGAGTGCACCGGCACATCCGGGCTCACCAGCACCAGTCGCACATCATCCAGGAGCGACACCTTCCGGGCGATGCGGAAGTGGTGGGTGAGGTGGCCCTCGGCCAGGTGGCGGAACCCGTCGGCGTGGAGCGCCACCGTCCCCTCCGGGCTGATGAGCTCCTTGGGAACGGGGTCAAAGGGCGTGGACACCACGGCGGCGGGGGATCCCCCCAGGCGCAGGGCCTCGTCCATCCCACCTTCCAGATCTCCCCCCACGGCGATCCCATGGATCCGCTCGTTCCCCAGCACGATGCGAAGGAGTTCCTTCACCTCCTGGATGGCCTCTTCCGTCTTGGTGAGGAGCATGATGCGGCCCACCTGGCTCTGCTCCAGCGCCAGCCGGGCGGCCCTGGCCAGATGGGCGGTCATGTAGTCCCCCACGAGCCAGAGTGTGCGACCCCGCATCTGGGCCACCCGCTCGGGCTTGGCCCGTCCGAAGAGCTCCCGCTCCGTGATGGTGCGCTCCTGGTGGAGCCCGCCCGAGGGCTGGAAGGTCTCGCCGGACACGGCATTGTCGGCAAGGAAGTAGACGGTGGCCAGCGCCACGTCCTGCTCGCTGGGCATGTTCCGGAGGTGGAGCATCCCGAGGACGCCGTCGCGGATCTTCCTGGCCTGGCGCAGGACGTCGGCGCGGGCCATGAACGGCTCCGGCGGCTCCGGGAGCGCCAGGATCCAGTCGTCGCCGAAGCGTTCGCCGGCGTCGGGCTCGCCCAGGAAGCGGGCGCCGAGCCGCAGACGGGCCAGGAGGCGCTGGGCGATGGGCCGGTTCATGAGGAAGCGTCCGGCGCTGGCGTCCTCGCCGGGGTGGACCCCGGTTCGGCAGACCTCGTCGGCGAAGGCCCGGATGGCAGGGGGCGCCGCCTCGTCCACGGCGATGCGGGCGGCGTCGTTGGATGCCAGCACATCCAGGACAGCCCCCGGGGAGCGCCCCTGGGCCAGCGCTTCCACCACCGCTTCATAGAGGGCGTTCAGCCGCTTGTTCTCCAGGATGAGGAGGCTTCGCCGCTCGAAGAGACCCGGCTTCCCGTCCGTTCCACGGAGGCGGTCGCCGTCCACCGGACCGGGAGCGATGGCGTTCAACTGGATCTCCGGGCCCACGAACCGGGCCAGATTCTCAACCAGAGCCCGCTGCCCGGCCTTGGACACGGCGTAGTCGGCCCGGTTGGGATAGGGGACGGCGATGTACTTCTCGCCACCGAAGTACGACGAGACGTTGAGGATGTAGCCGCTCCCCCGGGACTTCATGATGGGGACGACCTTCTCGATGAGGGAGTAGTTGGAGATGAGGTTCGCCGAGAGGGTCCGGCGCCAGTCGTCGAGCTCCATGTCCACCACCATCTGCTCGGCTCCGGCCACCCCGGCGTTGTTGATGAGGTAGTCGATGTGACCGAAGGCCTCGACGGTGGCCTCCACACTCCGGGCCAGCGACGCTTCGTCACCCACATCGATGCCGTCCAGGATCTGTACCCGATCTTCGGCGGCGTAGTAGCCGATGTCCTGAAGCTCGTTTACGATGCTGTCCCGCATCTCTTCGAGCTTTCCGCGCCCCCGGGCCACCAGCATGACCCGGGCGCCGGCGATGGCCAGGAGCCGTCCGAGCTGCCCGCCGATACCGGCGGATCCCCCGGTGATGAGGGCCACCTTCCCCAGGTGGAGTCCCATGAGGCTTTCCATCCACCCGAAGATGGCGCGGCGCGAGCCGGTGGCCTGGACGATGGAGCGAGGCAGGTAGAGGTTCACCTGCCGGATCCGGCGCTTGGTGTAGAGGAGACGAGCGGCCTGGCCGGCGGCGAAGGGGACCTCCTCGGGTTCCTGGTTCCCCCAGCGGATGATCTGGTTCGACCACTCCTCGAAGCGCCTGGTCCCAGCTCGCTGCTGCTCCTCCGCCTCGTCGCGCCAGACCCGGCAGAGCTCTTCGGTGGCGGAGCGCAGCACGTCGGAGTAGACGTTCTCGGCGCCGTCGCTCCCATTGCTCAGGAAGACGACGCTGGGCGGGACCCGGAGCGCGGCTCCCTGGTCTCGCCAGAACCGGGTGAGGGCCTGGGCCAGCCGCATCATCCCCACCAACTCGGCTTCCAGGAAGGTGGTGACGTCGGCGTCGGTGGCCTCCACGAAGGGCCCCCGGAAACGCCAGGCCCCGAAGGCGGGGAGGATGATGGCACCCTGGATGGGGGCATCCTCGCGCCGGAGGGCCTCGAAGAGGGCCGTCACCGTCTCCGGTCGCGTCCGATCCAGGAGTACGGGGTGGATTCGCTTATCCGCCTCCTGGGCACCCAGGGCGTCTTCCACGGCGCTCACGCCCTCCTCGGAGCCCAGGCCCAGGATCACCTCGGCGGAGCACTCGGCCTGGACCCGGGCCACGGTGAGGGCGTCCTTCACCTGGTCGCCGGCGGCCACCAGCACCCGGACCCCGGTTCCGTCCACGGTGCGCAGTTCGGGGCGGGAGACCCAGGTGCTCCTGGATTCCTGCCGGACGGTCATTCCGTGGGTCACCTCGAAGTTGTGGCCGTTGATCCCAGCCGAATCCTCCGAGGCCAGGAAGGCGATGGTGCCGGCCACATCCTCGATGGTGGGGTACGTCTTCCGGACCGACCCGTCCTCGTCGGCACGGGCCAGGGTCATGACGTCGAAGAACTCCCGGGCCGTGGTGCCCGACTCCACCTGGCGCAGGCCGTCCATGGCCTCGAACACCTTGTTGATGCGGTCGCTCTTGATGGGGCCGGGGAAGACGGTGTTGATGCGGATGCCCCGGGGGCCCAGCTCCGACGCCAACTGTCGCGAGAAGGTGTTCAGCGCCGCCTTGGGCACCACGTAGGCGGCTCGTCCGTAGTAGTGTGTCCGTGAGAAGATGGTGGAGACGTTGATGATGGTGCCTCCCGCCTTCAGGTGGGGTGCCACCGCCCGCACGAAATTCCAGGCGATGCCGAAGAGGTTGCGGGCGGCGTCAGCCGCCGTTTCCGATTCGACCCGTCCGCTCTCGGCCATGGCCTCCAGTTCGGCCCGGGTGAAGGGGATCTCCGCCAGAGGGCACTTGGGGCCTGCCGAGCCGGCGTTGTTCACCAGGATGTCGATGTGGCCGACCTGTTCCAGAAGCTCCTGAACCCCAAGTCGGACCTGGCCCGGCTCGCCTCCGTCCATGGCCACCACCACGATCCGGGACTCCGGAAGCCCGAGGGTGTCCAGGAGCTTCCGGCGTGCGGCCTCCAGCTTCGCCCGGGTGCGCCCGGTCATGGCCACCGTGGCCCCCTCCCGGAGGAACCGTTCGCAGAGCACCTCGCCGATGTTTCCGGCGGCACCGGTGATGAGGGCGACCTTTCCGGCCAGACGCGTTTCGTTGGTCACTGTATTGCCATCCTGGTTGAGATCCTTGTTGTCCGCACTCATTGGCGCTCCATCCCGGCCGCCCAGGCCTCGTAGAGTTCATCGCGTGTGCGCAATCCGGGAGTGGGGAGCGCGTGATTCATGACGTAGGTGGCGCCGGCGTGCCGGTTCTCCCACATGGCCTGATGGGCCTCGGGGAGCCCCTCCCACGGCACCAGCGTCGGAGGCGTCACCTCCAGTTGCCCCGCCGCCAGCATCTGGTTCATGAGCGTCACCTCGTAGGCGTTGCAGAGGTGGGTGCCCAGGATGCTGCAGGTGGGAAGGAGGATCCGGCGCTGCCGCATCCAGACCTGGGGGGCATAGAAGCTGTAGCGCCGCCCGTGCATGGACTCGCCGTAGATGACCCGACCCACAAAGGGCCGGACCAGGGAGGTGGAGACGGCCAGGCTGTCGTGGGCCGCCCGCTCCACGATGATGTCCGGCGCCCCCCGAGGGTTGTCCGCCGACCGGAGGAGCCGGCCCACCGCCTGGCCCAGCGGCTTGATGGTCCGCTCCTGGAAGGCCCGCACCGCCTCCTTGAAGGCCGCCGTTTCCCGGCGCACATCCGGGAGCGGAGGCATGGTCTCGGGCCATTCGAACTCCACCAGGGCCCGTCGCTGCAGCTCTTCCAGCGACACCACCCCGGTGAGGCGGTCGCCGAAGCCCAGCGAGCGCACGAATTCCCGCTGCGCGTCGCTGTAGCAGACCACCGCGATCCGGCCGCCCCGGGCCGCCGCCGCCTCCACCGCCTCGATCCCCACCGGATCCACCAGGGCGTCCGCGTCGAGGCCCGGTCCGTAGTAGATCAGGACGGCCTCGCCGGCCTGGATCCCCGCTCGCTCCAGCATCCGGTCCATGGGCCGGGCACCCTTCTTCCCGGCGAAGGTGAAGTGGTAGCCGGTGGACGCCCCGTAGAAGGTGATGGCTCCTCCCTCTTCCAGGAGCTGGAAGCTCCGGGGGAAGGCCCGCTCGCCGGCGTGGGAGACCACGTAGTCGGCAAGGCGACCCTCATGCTGGGCCCGGAAGGCCTCCAGGAGCGGCTCACCCTCCCGCTCCCACCGGGCGATCCCCTCAGGGTCTCCCGGGACCATGGAGAAGCAGTGGCGAAGATGGTCGGACTTGCGGTTGATGGCCCCCACACCGCCGTTGCTCCGCACCACCTGCGCCCTCTCGTCGCTGGAGACCAGGCCGGTGACCCGGACACCCTGCCGCGCCGCGCTCTTCACTGCCTCGAGCCCGGTCCCCGTGGCGGCACCCTCCACGAACATGGTGCGGTTCCCCTGGATCCGGAGGGTGGTGAAGAGGGCCCGGACGATGGTGCCCAGCGCCAGGATGTAGGAGCCTGCCGCCTCCAGGGAGACGTCGGGGGGGAGGGGGTGGCACTGGGGCGCCTGCACCACCAGGAACTGCTGGTGGCTGCCTTCGGCTGTTTCGTACCCCTGGATGCGGAAGCCGGCGGACATGGGGTCGCGCCCCGCCTCCGGCGCCAGGAGTTCGCTCTGGCCCGAGTAGATGGCCACCAGGTCGCCCACCCGCAGTCGGCCCTCGGCCTTCACCGCCTCGCCCATCTCCGCCACCAGGGCGGCACCGCCGGAGCCGGTCACCTGCACGTCCAGTTCGTGGCTGTCGAAGGGCGAGACCGGGATCCCGGTGATGGCCCAGATGTCGTTGAAGTTCACCTCCGAGGCCAGGATGTAGAGGAGGACTTCGTTGGGGCCGGGGCGCTCCACGGGAACGATGACGTCCCCTTCCACCTCTGCCGGTTCCCCGTGACGGGGCTCCCCGGTCTCCGGGTCCTTGGTGAGACCCATGCCGTACTGGTAGGCCGGAATGGGGGTGAGCCCCGGAAAGAAGGGACTGGCCTTGGGAAGAAGGTCTCCCCCCTCTTCCAGCTCCGGCGCCCGGGAAAGAGGGATGATCCCGCCGCTTCGCACCGGAAGGGGAGCGCTCCGGCGGTGGAAGAAGGCCTGGATCCCGGCCTTCCCCCCCTCAGGGTCCACCACCGCTTCGGCGAAGAGGCGGGCCTCCCGGGCCAGCCCCGCCTCCAGGCCCTCACGCCACCCCGTGCGGATGGCCTCCAGGACCCGGTTCAGGGCCTTCTCCCGGCCCACCGCCCGGGCCTGTTGGGCCAGCCGCTCCACCCGGGGTGAGGCCAGAAGGTGCTCCACCTCCAGGGTGCCGGGGCGCTCCCATCGGTCCCGGTGGGCCTTCACCTGGCGGAAGGCCTGTCCCAGCTCACTCCCCTCCGGGTCCAGGGCGTAGGCCCGAACCAGGGCCGAGGCCCGGGCCACCACGTCCTGGGCACCGTCGCTGAGCCCATCCACGACGCCGCGGCTTCGTGCCTCCCGGGCCTCCAGCGGCCGGCCCCCGGCCACGATCTCCACTGCGTCCAGGAAGCCCTCATCCCCGTTCCGGTCGGCCAGGAGGCGAGTCAGGCGCTGGGTGCCCCCGTACCCCGGGAGGAGGTTCAGCCCGATCTCGGGCTGGCCGAAGGTGGCGGTGGGCTCGGCCAGGCGGAGGTGGCAGGCCAGGGCGAACTCCATTCCTCCGCCCAACGCCACCCCGTTGATGGCGGCAAGGCACGGCTTCTCCATGCGCTCGATGGTGCGGAACGCCAGGTGCGCCACATTGGGGAGGGTGACGGCCTCGTCCACATCGTGCATCTCTTCCAGGAGCTGCCGGATGTCGGCACCGGCCACGAAGGAGCGGGTCCCCTGGCCGGTGAAGATGACGGCCACCACATCGTCGCGGCGGGAGAGGTGCTCCACCACGGTGACCAGCTCGTCCAGGGCCCGCTCGTTCAGGGCGTTCACCGGTGGGTTCGTCACCGTCACCAGGGCCAGGCGGGCGCTGGGGTGGAGCACCGGCGCCACCGGGTGGTACTGGACCCGGAAGTACCGCCCCTTGTCCAGGATCCGCTGCTCTTCCCGGATCTTCTGCCGCGCCAGCCAGTCGTCCACGATCTCCCGGAGTTGGGGGATGGCCTCGGGGTTCCGGAGGGTGGTGGTGTCGCCCACGGGCTTCCCTTCCACCAGTGCTCGGACCATGCGCCGCATGTACTTGCCGCTGCGGGTCTCGGGGAAGGCCGGGACCTCCAGGAAGTCCTCGGGGACGGCCACCGCGCCCTTCTCCCGGCGCACCAGATCCACCAGCCGTCGCCGGTCGTCGGCGGTGATGCGCCGCCCCGGCGCCGGGGTGACGAAGGCCAGAGGGGTCAGCCCCTTCTCCCGGTGCGGGGCCCCCACCACGATGACGTTCCCCACCGGCGAGCCCGGGTTGAGCTGCTTGTCCCGGAGGACGGCGCCCTCGATCTCCTCGGTCCCCATGCGGTGGCCCGAGACGTTGATGACGTCGTCGCTGCGCCCGTGGAGGGAGAAGCCGCCGTCGGGGTGGCGGATGGCGAAGTCGCCCTGGGTGTAGGCGAGGCGCCCCTTCCACCGGTCCCAGTAGGTGGAGCGGTATCGCTGGAAGTCGCCCCGCCAGGCCGGATCGATGCGGTGGCCGTCCACCTGGAAGTTCTCCACGTCGCCCCAGACGGTGCGGGCCAGGTACGGGTAGGGGGCGGTGATGACGATTTCACCCTTCTCGCCGTCCTCGGCGCGGCGGGGGGTGGCCCGTCCCTGGGCGTCCGGGGCGGCGCCGGGCTCGTCGTCGGGGCGCCAGACGTCGCCGAAGATCCAGGGGAGGGGGTAGGTGTGGGCGTCGGCGCGGAGGGGGAAGTCGCCGTTCCCGTAGAAGTGGGTCCAGACGATCCCGCCGTGCTCGGTGGCCCAGTACGAGTTGATGTACCAGGGGGTCATGAGCTCCATGCCGAACTGCTGCACCGTGGGGGAGGTGGGTTCGGCGCAGAAGGTGGCAACCCGGAGCGACGACAGATCGTAGGCCCGGACATCTTCCACATTCTGCGGGTCCGTCATCACCGCCTTGAGGAAGGTGACGCCGGCCTTGAAGATGTTGACCCGGTACCGCTCGATGATGGAGGCGAAGCGCCCCGCCGAAGGGAAGACCGGCGAGCCCTCGGCCAGGACGCTGGTGACCCGGGTGGTGAGGGCCGCCGAGATGAGGTAGCTCTGACCCGTGATCCACCCGGGATCGGCCACCACGTACATGACGTCGCCGGGGCGGGCGTCGAAGCTCACCGTCATGGTGTGGGCGATCCCCGCCGTGTAGCCGCCGTGGACATGGACCACACCCTTGGGCTTTCCGGTGGAGCCCGACGTGTAGATGAAGAAGAGGGGAAACTCCGAGTCCACGGCCAGCGGGGGGGCGCTAGCCCAGAGGGCGCGGACCAGATCCCGGTCGCCGAGGGCCAGAAGGGCGTCCTCATCGTCCACCTGGAAGCCGGCGGCCCGGGCCGCCTCCAGGATCCGGGAGTCGGCGGCGGTGAGGAGGTCGTGGGCCCACACATCCCGTCCCTGGGACCAGGGGAGGTCGGCCTGGCCTGTGTGGCGGATGACCACCACCCGTTCCACCTCGGACTGGGTTTCCACCAGGGCCCGGGCCGTGGCGGTGCGAATGGCGCCGGCGGCGGCGGCGTCGAGACGCCCTTCCTCTCCCAGCTCCCGGAGGGCCATCCCAACCCCCCGCATCACGTCCTGCCGCTCCACCGTGATCTCGCCCTCCACGGCGGCGGCGGCGGCGTCCACGATGCGGCGGCGGTGCTCCGCGTCCACCCCGTGGTGGTCCAGGACGGCCTCGATGGACGCCAGCGCCCGGGGAACGGGAAGGTACTGATCCAGGGCGGCGTCGGTGTAGACGGCCTTGAAGGGAACCACCTGGGCGTTCCGGTACCCACCGTCGGCGGTGATGACGACCCGGGCACCGGCGTTGTGGATGCGGTCGGCCAGCGTCTTGTCGGAGAAGCCGCCGAAGACGGGGGTGTAGATGATGCCCATGCGCTTGGCGGCCTCGGTCCAGACCACCTGCTGCGGGATGTTGGGGAGGTTCAGGGCGATGCGGTCACCGGCCCGGAGGCCCAGCTCCCGCAGGGCCACCGCCGCCCTCACCACATCCACCAGGAGGCGGCGGCGGGAGATGGGGTAGGCCACTACCGGCCCACCCCGGCCGTCGTTGCGGGATTGGTCCCAGCGGTCTCCTTCAACCAGGAACGCGGCCTCGTCCCCATGCCCGGAGAGGACGTGACGGTCCACCTCGTTGAAGGCGGCGTTGGTCCGGGCCCCGGTGAACCAGCGGTACCAGGGGGCCTCCGAATCGTCCAGCCCCTGAGTCCAGGGTCGCCAGTCCCCGTCCCGATCCGCCGTCACAGGCTCCAGCGTTCCGGCATGCCACCCGCTCCAGCGGCCGTCTTCACCCAGCGAGAGCCAGGCACCGTCATGGCCGGCGGTAGGGTCGAACCAGTGGATCTCCCGGGCCGCCCGGTCGCCGTGCACCCGGCCCGGATCGTCCTGGCACGCCTGCCGGAGCCGTTCCCACTCCTCCCGCGTTCGGATGGGGTTGTGGTGGGGGGTCGGGGGAGGGACCGGAGAGGGCCCTGCGGTGGTGACGTCGGCGGCTTCGGGTGCCACGGGGTGCGCTCCTTTGACGGTAGGAAGTTCTCTTCGGACGGCGGACGGTCTGGAGTACGGAAGCGTCCATTCGAATGCCTTGGAAAAAGGCGGGGCGAATGTATGTCAGGTGGGTCCAACTGGCAAACCGCAACATCCGACATTCCTGATTTACTGTGAAGGTATTTCAGGTCCATGCCGGTCCGACTTGGTTCGACCGGAAAGGCGCCCGGACCGGACGCCTGGGGTGGCCGCTACAAAAGGTGGCGGTTGAGCGCCGGGGGCAGGCCGGTTGAGCGTGGGAGCCACCGGTCGTATCCTACCTATGATCCATGTGCCGCGGGAAACGCTGCACCTGGGGAAGGTATCTGCCGGTCCCCTATTCCCGCCCGTCCACTGCGTGAGGCCCACCCATGCGTGCCCATCGTCTTCAGACCGCGCCTGTCTGCACCGACCTCCTGGCCTTCGGCACCGGCGATGATGTCATTCCCCTCCTGCAGGGCTTTCTCAGGGACGAAGGCATCCGTGCCGGGCGGGTCGGTCCTGGGATCGGTGCCTTTTCCTCGGCGGTACTCGCTTTCTTTGATCCCCAGGAAGGGAAGTACCATGAGTTCGAGATCCAGGGTCCGGTGGAAGTCACCAATGTGTCGGGGAATGTGGCGACGCTGGATGGCGAGCCTCGTCTTCACCTCCATGCAACCCTGAGTCGGCGAGACGGGAGTTGTGTGGGCGGGCACCTGGTATCGGCCCGGGTCGAGCCGACCCTCGAACTCTTCATTACCCGCTACGACCGGGCTCTCCTTCGAGAGGTGGATGCCGAGACGGGCTTACCGCTCCTGGACCGGGGGTAGGGCGGTGACCGGGAGACGGGAGTCGGTGGCGAGCCGGCGGGCAGACGGTCCGTTGGCGGTGGTGGCCATGGGGGGGCACGCCTTCATGCAGAAGGGCGAGCGCGGAACGATCCAGGAGCACGAACGAAATGCCGATGGGGTCGCTGCAGTGCTTATGGCCCTGGTGGAGCGGGAGTATCGCCTCATCATCACCCACGGGAACGGTCCCCAGGTGGGGAGTCTCTTGACGCAGCAGGAGTTGGCCGGAGACGAAGTCCAACCCATGCCCCTGGATGTCCTGGTGGCCATGACGGAAGGGAGTCTGGGCTACATCCTGCAGCAGGCCCTGCTGAACCGTCTCCGCCATCACGATCCACCGCGTCGGGTGGTGGCCACCGTCACCCAGGTGGTGGTGGATCCCGCGGATCCGGCCTTCGACGATCCCACCAAACCCATCGGACCCTTCCTCCAGCGGGATGCGGCCGAGGCCAAGGTCCGGGACCTGGGGTGGGAGATCCGGGAAGAGCGGGAGCGGGGGTGGCGCCGGGTGGTCCCGTCTCCCCTTCCGCTGGAGATCCTGCAGCACCAGATGATTGCCGATGCCGCCCGGGAGGGACACATCGTCATCGCTGGTGGCGGGGGCGGCATCCCGGTGATGCAGGAGGCGGACGGTCGCTTCGTGGGGGTGGAAGGGGTGGTGGACAAGGACCTGACGGCGGCGGTTCTGGCCTCCACGGTCGGCGCCTCCCTCCTCATCATCCTTACCGCCGTCCCCAATGTGTACCGCAATTTCGGGACGGCCGAGGAGGAGCCCCTCCGGGCCCTGACCCTGGAAGAGCTGGAGCGTCTGGCCGACGAGGACCATTTCCCCCCGGGCAGTATGGGCCCCAAGGTGGAGGCAGTGATCCGGTTTCTCCGGGAGGGCGGTGCACGGGCCCTGGTGACGGACGCCAGGAGCCTCCCCGACGCCCTGGAGGGCCGGGCGGGGACCCATGTGGTGGGCAGGATCTAGGGGAGGGGCCGGGCGTCCTCCATTCGACCCTCGGCGTCGTAGTCCACCACCGTCCTGCGGCCGGAGCGCAGGGTGTCCAGGACGCCTTCGGAGAGTTCGAAGTAGCTCTCCATCTCTTCCCGGGGGAGCGGAGGTGGATGCTGCCGGCGCTCCCTTCCCCCGAATCGGGCCAGGTTGTACCGGGACCACACGACAAGGGTCGCGGCGAGGGTCAGGATCACCACGATGTACACGAAGCCCGTGGCCAGGAGGAAGCTCTGTTCCGGGACCACCACCTCGCGAATGAACCTCCGGACGCCCAGGAACCAGGCCAGGAGGGTGATGAGGGGAAGCCAGAGGTACCCCCAGACGACCCAGGCGATGGCGGTGACGACCCGGTAGGCGACTCTCTGTCCCGGGGGCTGCAGGTCCGGGCGCTCGATGATGAGGCCTTCCCGTGACGGGGGGGTGCCGGGCGGAGGGTCGGGGGCGGCGACATTCTCGCCCTCGATCCCGGGCTCTTCGATTTCCGCCTTGGGCGTTTCGACCTCTGCCTCGGGTGATAGGATCTCGGGGGGGTTCATGATGCCTCCCGGAGGCCGCGATCCGGACTGACCCATACGGCCCGGGTGCCGCGGCGCTTGATGAGGGCTCGGGGGACGGCCGCCACGGTGGTGAACATGTTCATGACCCAGAAGAGCATGGGGTACCACACCATCCAGTAGTAGTAGCGTCCCAGCCCCCCTTCGTAGCGACCATCGATCTTGAGGCTCACCACGAACTGAAGCAGGCAGGTGAAGCCCAGGATCACCCCGTACCATTCCGGAAGAAGTGTGGAGACCCGGAAGGGTTCAGGGATGGTGGTGACCTGCCCCAGCGCCCAGAGCAGGATGGTGAGGGCCATGAGGTGCGACCACACCACCGAGAGGGAGTGCTCCACCAGGACCCCCCACATCCGTCGCCGGCGCCAGCTCAGGAGGCTGGTGCCGTAGCGCAGGAGCACCTCCACCCCACCCTGGGCCCAGCGGAGCCGCTGTTTCCAGAGCCCTCGGAGGGTCTCGGGCATGAGGATCCAGCAGAGGGCCCGGGGTTCGTACCGCACCGCCCAGTGATCCCGCTGGAGTCGCCAACTCAGGTCGATGTCCTCGGTGACCATGTCGGTGCTCCAGTACCCGATCCGGTGGAGGGCGGCCTTCCGCACCCCCGTCACCACCCCGCTCACAGTGAACACGCCCCCATAGATCCGCTGAGTGCGCTTGATGAGTCCGATGATGGCGGAGAATTCCCCGACCTGGATCTTCCCCAGAAGGGTGGAGCGAGTCCGGATCCGGGGATTCCCCGTGACGGCGCCCACGCGCGGGCCCTGGACAAAGTGTCGGGCGATCCAGTGGGTGGCGTAGGGATCCAGGAGGGCATCTCCGTCGATACACACCAGGATCTCGCCTCGGGCGGCGATGGCGCCGGTGCGGAGTCCCATCCCCTTCCCCTGGTTCTCGGCGTGCTCGACGACCCTCAGGCGGGGGTATACCTCCAGAAGCTCCTGGAGGATCTCGCCGGTCCGATCCGAACTCCCGTCATTGATGGCGATGACCTCGAAGTCCGGGTATTCCTGGGCGTGGGCCCACGCCACCGTCTCCCGCACATTCTCCTCTTCGTTGAAGCAGGGAATGAGGACGGAGACGAAGGGGTAGTCATCCAGCTCCGGCGGCTCGTCCAGCGGCTGTGTGTCCTTCCTCTCCCAGTGGAAGTAGTAGTAGAGGCCTCCGATCATCCACAGATACGCCATGAACAGGGGGTAGTAGAAGACGAAGTCCAGAAGGACGTGGGCGAAGCGGAAGACCTCGACGAGTTCCATCATGGGTGCTCCCGGCGCCAGGGATCGCGTTCGATTGAGAGCGCCGACCGGATCGTCCAGAGGTCGGGGTGCCCCTGGATGAAGTCGTCGGGGTAGTATCCGAAGTGGATGGCCCCGGCCCGCTCCAGATCCTTCATCCACTCCACCAGTTCGGCGGTGGGAATGGGTGCCGGCTTCCGCCAGTCCACGGACTGGAGTTCGAAGACCGTTCCCTCCAGACCTCCGGGGTGCTCCGCTACGACCCGGACCAGCTCACCGAGCCAGCGCCGGGCATTCCGGGCTCCTTCCATGTAGGGCATGGCCATGACCGCCGTGTGGTCGTAGTGCTCGAGGGAGCGGGGAAAGCTCTGGGCGAACCAGGCCTCGGATTCCGGTTCCAGCACGACCCGGGCGTAGAGGTTCCGGGCCGATCGGGCCTCGGGTCGGTACCGCCGAACCGTTTCCATCACCTCGGAGGTGAGCTGGAAGAGAGCGTCGGTGCGCTCCCGGACCGTAGGGAGTCGCCCCGGGGTCTCGGGGTGAGCCGCGGCGTCTTCCCGGTCGTTCAGGTAGGCGTCGTCGTGGAAGAGGATGCCGTCGAAGGCCGCGTGGATGGCCAGATCCTCGAAGATCTCATGGATGATGCGGCGTGCCTCGGGCTGCCACGGCGAGAGACGGCGGTAGTCGGGACGGCTGGGCACGGCCCGGTCCCCCTCCCAGCGGAGAACGGAGAGGGCGTCGTTGCGGGTGTCGTCGCCCAGGTCGAAGGCCAGGAGGGGCATCCAGGCGAAGACCGAAACCCCGGCCCGGGTGCGGAGCTGCCACGCCACCCGGTTGAAGAGATCGGCGCGCATGGGGAGGTGCCGATTGGGGAAGTAGAGGCTCCGGGCGGTGCCGTCTCCCTCCGGATCCCCGAAGGCCTGCAGGTAGACGTGGGAGGGCCGGATCGTGGAGATCCGCTCCACCAGGGCATCCAGGTTCCGCTCGATCTGAGCGGGGTCTTCATCGTAGACGTAGTCCAGATCCACATGGACGACCCGGACCGGCGACACGGCGGAGGGGGAGCGGCGCAGGTACCAGGCGAGATCCGTCACAGTCGGGTTGCCGGTGATGACGAACCGGCCCATCCCCGACAGGTCGTCCACCGGGTGCGGACGGGGGACGAGTCCCATGGAGATGGGCATGCCCAGCGTCCGGGCGATGGAGTCGGTGACCTGGCTGTATTCACCGTAGGGCCAGACCACGACGCGGGGGCGCTGCCCCAGCTCCTCTTCGATTCGGCCTGCGGCCCGGGATAGATCGTCCCGGATCCGTTCCCGGTACGAGGCATCGTCCTCGTAGGCTCCCGTCGCCGGGTCGTGGATCCGGGTGACGGCCGAGGGCTGCTCGTTGCCCTGGGGGTTGCCTCGCACGCCCTGATGGAGATCCCAGGTGTGGGTGGCCACCTCCACCAAGCCGGAGGCCTGCATGGTGCGGAGCTGGTCCCACGTAACCAGGTCTTCCGCGGTCAACTCCCCCAGGCCGTCGTAGGGGACGCTCCACCCCTCTGGAGCATCCATCCAGAGGCCCACCGGAGCCACCACCGCCGGATACCCGTAGAGCTGCAGGAGGGGGAAGACCTCGGTGTACACACTCCTCAGCCCGTCATCGAAGACCAGGAGGAGGGGCTGATCCGGGAGCGGGGCGCCCGAATCCCTCGCCGCCAGGATCTGGTCCACACTCACCGGGTGTAGGCCCTCGGCCAGGAACCAGTCGAAGTGCTCCACGAGGCGGCTCGTGGAGACGGCGTAGCGGTCCGCGTCCACCGCCCCTTCCACGTCGGGACGGACGTCGTGGTAGGAGAGGATGGTGACCTGGAGCGGATCGGCTCGGGGCGTTGCAGGGAGGTCGTCGGGTACCGGACCCGCTTGGGTCATGGAGCCGCGGGGTGTGGATGGGACGCACCCGGCCAGGATGCTGCCCGCCAGCAGGAGGGTGACCATGAGCCACCCGGCACGGAACCCCGGGGTGTGGACACCCGGCGAGCGCCTCATGGGAGCCTCCATGTCAGCCCCAGGTGGACCGAGGTGCGCCGTTCCCGCACACCGTCGTAGACGGGGAGGCCGCCATGGATTCCCGCCAGGAGGTCGAAGCGGTCCGAGGCCTCCCACCGGTGCTCAACGGTGAAGGTGGCGGTGGGCCGCCTCCGTTGACCCGCCTGATCCACCACGCCCCCGGTGAGGGCCACCCGCTGCGCGTAGCTCCGGTCGCGGAATCGGTGGAGGGTCCAGTCCCAGAGGAGTGTACCGGTGGCGCTCCAGAGGTGGGTCGGACTGAAGTAGGGCGGGGCCTCCAGGCGGCTTCGACTCCCGTAGGCCTCCACAAGCCCGGCCCACCGGTGGCGCGGGCGGCGGATCACCTGCTGTTCGGCGGCGACGTAGCCGCTGCGGCGGATATTGCCGTCCGAGAGGTCCAGGTAGTCGAACTCGGCGACGAGGCGACGACCCTCGTGACTACGCCGTTCCAGACTCCCTTGAGCGTTCCGGCCCCGGATGCCCTGGAGACGGGCGCGGAGCGGCACGTCTTCGGCGTAGGAGTGGGCAGCGGCCGAGAGCGCCCATCGGTCGCCCAGGGGGAGTCGGGTCGAAACCGATACGCCGCGGCGCTCGAGGTCGGCCCGTTGGGCATTGGCCTCCAGGTGGAGGGTCACCGGTCGGGCTCGCACCTCCAGCCCGGCTCCCACCCGGTCGTGGATTCCCCGGCCCTCCGGGAAGTCGGCATCCCGCCGCTGCGCCCGGACAACGGCACGCACATGGTCACCGAGGGGGGGAGAGGTGAGGCGAGTGTCCAGGGAGCGGTCCCGGGTGCCGAAGGCTCCGCCGGTGCTCCGGGCTCCCCCGACCCGGGTGGAGAACTCCCAGAGCCCGTCTACGTGGAGCCGGCGAAGTGCCCGCTCCACAGTCTCCGCCTCAGGGGCCAGGACGACCAGGGTATCGGCCAGGGCCCGGGCCGTGGGGCGATCACCCAGATCCAGCGCCAGCGACAGGCGGGCGATCCTGGAAGGCACGTGTTCGGGGTCCAGGGCTCCCGTCCTCTGGTGCAGGGCCTCGGCCCGACGGGGCCATCCACGCCACCCGTACACGGCGGCCAGCTCCTGGCGAATGTCCAGGTGAAGGGGAGCCTGGAAGTGGAGGTGTTCGAGGCCTTCCTGCGCCCGTCCCGGTTCGCCACCGAGAGCCCACCCCAGGTGCCGAGCCAGCTCCAGACCGAGACGATCCGGGTTGGGAAGCGGCTCCCGGAGCTCTTCTCCCCACCGTTGCCGGGGCTGATGGTCCAGGGCCGCCTCCAGTACCTCGTCGGCTTCCCGGAAGGCCCAGGCACCGATGAGCGACCAGAAGAGCCCCAGAGTGGCTTCCTGCTGCCCGGGCCACTCAGCAAGGGTGGCTCGATAGAGTGCGATGGCGCGGTCATGATCGCCTGCTTCCAGGGCGGCGTCGGCGAGGACCCGGACCACGTAGGGTGGCAGCTCGATGCCCGACTCCTCCAGTCGAGCGCCGTCAATGCGGATGCTGTCCATCCGGCCTGCATTGCGGAGGGCCACCAGCCGGTCGAAGTCCAGGCGTCGGAGGGGGAAGTGAGCCATGTCTCCGGATACCTCGTCCGCCACCCGGTCCCGGTGAGCGGTGGCCTGGTCCAGGGCCTTGTGTGAGCGGCTCATTCGAGCTTCAGCACCAGGAAGCGGGGCCGGCGCCGGCGTCCACTCCACCTGTCGGGCCACCCATCCGGCCGTCAGGTCGTGGCGGAATTCTTGAGGGATCTCCGGCGAAACCGGAGCGGCGCGGCGCACCGCCAGTACGTCCGCGCCCGCTTCCCGGAGCGAGCGTAGTTCCCCTTCCACCGCATCCATCCAGTGGGGTCGGAGCTCCTCCGCCATGCGGTATTCGACGGCGGCATCTAGCCACTGCTCATGAGCCGCCAGAATATGGCCTGCCACAAGGCGGGAATCGGCGAGCCCATCCAGTGGAGCGGCCCGAAGGACCGGGATGCGCTCCATGGCTCCGGGCAGGTCGCCGGACTCGAGTAACGCAAGTGACAGTCCGACTTCACTTTCTGGCCGTCCCGGTTCCTGGTTGAGGGCGGCCCGGTAGAGGGAGATGGCGCGACCGTACTCTCTCTCGTCCAAGGCCGCCCCAGCTACCGACTCCAGGACCATGGGGTCCAGCGCCGGGAGGGGAAGGGATTCGAGGAGATCGAGAGCCGCCGCCCCCTGTCCGGACCAGGCCAGGACGGCGGCCAGATCTCCCCGCAGTGGGGCATTGCCCGGATCCAGGGCCACCAGGCGCCGAAGGATGGCCAGCGCGGGCTCGAACTCGCCGTCCCGGGCGAGACGTACGGCCCTGTCCCGGTCCGAAGCGAGGTTGAAGGCGACAGTCACGGTATCGGTGGCTGGTGCCCCCTCCTGTCCCTCTACCACCATCGGTCCGGCCAGAAGGAGTGAGGTGGCCAGTACCGGTAGGGCCCGGGCCGGTGCAGGCACGGCCCGGTTCGCGAAGGTAGGACCAGTGTTGGGGATTCTCCAGGGAGGCCTCATGATCGCGACTCCGTAGCCTCATTGCCGCTGGCGGATGGAGGCAGGACCTTCGCCAACGCTCGAGCCAGAAGGGAGAGATTCACCGGCTTGGCCACGTGTCCATCGAATCCCGATTCCAGATATTCGGATACCTGGAAGTCAAGGGCGTTGGCGGTGACCGCCAGCGCAGGAACGGGCGAGAGACCCTGAGCCTCTTCCGCCTCCCGGATGTGGGCCAGCGCCTCGACGCCGTCCAAGCCCGGCATACAGATATCCAGCAGGAGGGCGTCGAACCGATGCTCCTGGGCGGTGTCCACGGCGGCCTGCCCATCTGAAACCTCGGTGCACAGGACCCCGAGCTTCTCCAGGAGCGCGCCGAGGACCAGGCGGTTGATGGGATCATCATCCGCCAGGAGGACGTGGCCGGAGAGGGTCGCCTGCGGTACGGGTCGCGTGTCTGGAACGGGGGCTATGGGTCGTTCAGCCTCGGCGAGGGGGAGTATGACCCGGGCGGTGGTCCCCCGGCCCAACCCGCTCTCGAGATGGACCTGGCCGCCCATACGGGTCACCAGGCGATGCACAATGGAGAGGCCCAGACCACTTCCACCAAACTGTCGGGTGGTGGAGGCATCCGCCTGGGAGAAGGGCTCGAAGACCCGTTGGAGTTGGTCCTCCGACATCCCGATCCCCGTGTCGGTCACGGTGACGGACAGGGGGGATCCGGGAGAGGCATGGACCAGAACCCGGATCTCACCGTTTTCGGTGAACTTGACGGCGTTCCCCAGGAGATTACCGACGATCTGCAGGATCCTGTGGAGATCACCCTGCCGGAAGGGAGGGGCCTCAGGCTCCACGACGACGCTCAGGAGGTTGCCCCGTTGGGACGCGGCGCTCCGATAACCTTCGCCGAGGCGACGGACCAGATCCACTGGATCGAAGGGGAGGTGCTCCAGGTCGACCTGGCCGGACTCGACCCTGGAGAGGCTGAGAATATCGTCGATGAGGGTGAGGAGAAGCTCCCCGGATTCCCGGATGACCCGAAGCATGTCCCGCTGCTTCGGGTCTTCCAGGAGGTCATCCAGGAGCCCGGCCATGCCCAGGACTCCGTTGAGCGGAGTTCGGATCTCATGGCTCATGTTGGCCAGGAAGAGGGACTTGGCGCGGTTGGCGGCCAGGGCCTCGTCCCGTGCGACCCGAAGGGCTTCCTCGGCCTCCTGCCTGGCGGTGATGTCAATGGCGTGGCCCTGCGTGCTGACCATCTGTCCCGACTCATCCACAAGGGTCAGGACGTTGGAGCTGTGCCAGCGCCAGGTTCCGTCCGCATGCCGGATCCGATACTCCACATCCCGCAGCGACTCTCCTCGCAGCATGGCCGCTTCCAAGGCCGCCATGCCGATGTGGAGGTCCTCGGGGTGGAGGAACTCCGCGAAGTTCCGTCCCATGACCTGGTCCAGGGGATGGCCCAGGAGGCGGGTCCACCCGTGGGATACATAGGTGAAGTGACCACCGGCATCCACGGTGTATGTGATGTCGTGGCTGTTCTCCACCAGGCTCCGGTAGCGTTCCTCGCTCCGCCGCAGTGCCTCCCGCGTCTCCGCCGTCTCGGTGATGTCCAGGAGCACGCCGAAGACCCATTCCGGCGTCCCTCGGTCCGTCCACTGGGCCACCCGACCCAGATCCAGAAGGTGGACCCAATGGCCCTCCCGGTGCCGCATACGGATCTCGGCTCGGTAGCTGTCCCGTTCCCCTGCGAAGTGTGCTCTGAGGGCGGATTTCGCCACGGGGACGTCATGGGGATGAAGGAGGCGCTCCCAGGTCTCGGCGCTGACGGGTTCCAGCTCGGCAACGGAGTACCCGAGCATCTCGGCCCAGCGGGGGTTGATGCGGTACTCTCCTGTCCGGACGTTCCATCCCCATGTCCCCCCGTCCATCCCGCGCACCACGGCGGCGAGCTGGGCCTCCCCGGTATTCATGGACTGATCTTTGGTACGCCCCATCCCCGGTCTCCCACGAAAACCGACCCGGCATCCAGAGGCACTTCCGGACGCCGGGTCGGTGGGTTCGCACTAAATGGTCAGGTCAGGACCGGAAGGGATCCGGGCTCCCACCGCCCTTTAGTGTCGACAGGGGCAAGGATGAGTTTAGTCAGTCCGTGTCGGACGAACGTCCCCGGCGGGTCAAGACAGCCGTCCGGGATCAGGGATACCGTTTGGGATCAGGGACAACGTTTCACATCCATGGTCAGACAACGCCATTGAGGGTCCGGAGCAGCTCCCGGAGGTGAGCCCGGCTCTCCCGATCGAGCCCTGATCCACTTCCCGCCAGGGCCCCTTCGATCTCGTCGGCCAGGAGCTGCAGTTGTTCCCGCACCAGAGGGACCACATCGCTCTGGTGCACCTGGAAGGTGGTTCGGAGGGTACGGGTGTCGTAGGCCGGGTGGTGGAGATCGGGGCGGTAGTCGCCGGGGGGCGCCGGTGGGGCATCGGGCGCCATCTCCAGAAGCTCCAGCATCCGGTGGAGGTAGGCCCGCTGCAGGTTCCGGCGGAAGGTGTCGATGGAAGCCCCTTCTCCCAGCTCCCGCCAGAGCCCGGCCCGGAGTTCATCCAGCATCTGCGCCGGGGCGTAGGCCGTGGCTCCATCCAGCGCCTGCTGCTCGATCATGCGCTCCAGGCGGGCGGGGCTCAGGAGTGTGTTGAGGCTGTTCACCTGGTACCAGCGGATGCGCTCCACCGTCCCCACATGCTCGAAGCGGCGCAGGAGCTCCCGATCCAGAAGCCACTGGGGGGTCTCGTACACATGCTCCATGAGCCAGGCCAGGGAGCGAGCCTGCTCCCCGGCATCGAGGGGGGTGAAGACCGGCCCTTCTTCCCCCACCACCTTCCGGTGTTCCCGGAGCCCGCCCACGGCGCTGGTGACGCGGGTGATGAAGCGGTTCCATTGGGAGAGCACCTGCATGTATCGCATCATGACGTCGTCGTAGGGCTCGCCGTCGACGCCGATCCAGTCGATGAGGTTGGGGACGACGCTTCTCAGGTTGCGCATGCCCAGCTCCGAGGCCTCGATCCACTCCCGGCCGATGGACTCGGTCTGCTGGTAGGGGTCGAAGTCGTTCCCTTCCCCGAAGCGGTAGACGGGGTCGTTGGCCCGCTCCCGGATCCATCGGTCCAGGATGGGGCGTTCCTCGTCGGCGGTGGCGGCCTCGGGGATGGGCCGGTACGCCCATTCGATGGCCCACTTGTCGTATTCCCCGATGGCCCGGTGCACCCGGATGGGCCCGTCTTCGGGCTGGGCCACATAGTTGAAGCGGGTCCGCCCCACCACCGACCCCGAGTTGCCCCACTCATCGGTGAACGAAACCGAGCGGAGGGAATCCACCGGGAAGGCGGAGTTGGCCATCTGGTTGTGGGGGTACCCCAGGGCGTGGCCGATCTCGTGGGAGACCACGTAGCGAAGGTATTCTCCCATCTCCTCGGTGGAGACGGTGAGGCTCTGGACGGCAGGATTGCGCGGGCCGGTCTGGGTCAGGGACCACCAGTGCAGCCGCCGCATGATCCCGTGGTACATGTTCATGTGGGCCCGGATGGTCTCGCCGGAGCGTGGGTCCACCACATCGGGGCCGGCATTGGCCGACAGCTCGGGGGTGGCCACATAGCGGAGGACGGTGAAGCGGGCGTCCAGCATGTCGAAGTCCGGGTCGTCCACCGGCGCCATCTGCACCTGGATGGCGTTGCGGAATCCGGCCCGCTCGAAGGCGGCGTTCCACTCAAGGAGCCCCTCCTTGAAGTAGGGACGCCACTCCTCGGGGGTGGCCGGGTCGATGTACCAGACGATGGGCTGGACGGGATCCACCAGTTCACCCCGTTGGAAGGCCTCCATGTCCGAGGGCTCCAGGCGAAAGCGCTGGACGTACTGTCGGGTCCGGGCCCACTGCGCCGGATCGCTGTAGTCGATGGATTCCACCGTGATCATCCCCACCCGGTGGTCGGCGAGGCGGGGGCGCATGGGCTCCTCGGGGAGGAGGACCATGCTGTGATTGGCCACCAGGGAGAGGGCGCCGGTGCGCTCCAGGGACGGGGGGTGGTCCGCGTGGTAGGTGAGGACGTTCCGCACCTCCACATTGATGGGGAAGCTCCGGATGAAGCGGATGTGGCTCCTTTCGGAATCCACGCCCCGGGTCCCCCACTGCTCCCGGCGCTGCCGATCCAGGCCGAAGTTGGGATTTCCGGTGGTATAGAGGTCGCTCACCTCGATGACGGACGAGGTCTCGTTCTCGGTCTGGACCGGGAAGGAGGCGATGATGGGCTCAAAGCCGGCATGCTCCACCGCCGCGCGGACGGGGTGGTTCGGGTCGGCCACCTGGGCGTGACTCACCGCCTGCAGCACGATGCGGTTCCCGTCCCGGATCCAGCGCACCACCTGCGTGTCGTAGTTCATGAACTGGGTTTCATTGAGCCGGTCGCCCCCCGGGAGCATCCGGGTGCCGATGCCGGCGGGCATGGCCTCCATCCGGCTGAGCATGGCCATCTCCCGCCCCAGGATGGAGTCGGGGATCTGGAACCAGTAGCGGTCGCCGTCCCGGTGCACGTCGAAGAGCCCGGGATCCACCTCCGCCGAGGCGGGGATCACCTCGGCCCAGGGGCGGGGGCCGGTGGCCGGGTCCGGACCGTAGTCGGGACCGGGATGGCGATCCGGAGAGGCGAGGGTTGTGGGGAGAAGGGCGAGGACGACGGGGGCAACCACGTGGGAGAGGACACCCATGGCGGTTCTTCCGGAGCGGGGAGGAGGGGAACGCGGCGGACCGGGCGAACGTGCGCCCGCCGCGTCGGTGGGGCAAGGCCACCTCCGGGCCGATTACGGCCTCGCCGTCACCCTGCCCGCGCCTCCGTGGTGCCCTCCCGCACCGCCGGGGCCACCTCCTGCCCCAGGAGCTCGATGGCCCGGAGAACCTTTCCATGAGGAAGGGGGCCCACGGTGAGTTGGATGAGCATCCGGTCGTGGCGAAAGACCCGGTGGAGCCGCAGGATCTTCTCGGTGACCTCGTCGGGGCTCCCCACGAAGTGAGGCCCGTCGGGACCGCACTCGGCCTCGAACCTTGCCCGGGTGGTGGGGGGCCAGCCTCGCTCCCGCCCGATGCGGTCCATGGTGGAGGCGAAGGCGGGGAAGGCCAGTTCGCGGGCTTCGTCCCCGTCCTCGGCTACGAAGCCATGCACGTTGATTCCCACTGGGAGGGAGGCCGGATCGTGGCCGGCCTGGGCGGCCAGGGTCCGGTAGCCGTCCACCAGCGGGGCGAAGCGGACCGGGATCCCCCCGATGATGGCCAGCGCCATGGGAAGCCCGAGGTGGGCGGCGCGGGCCACGGAATTGGGCGTACCCCCCACTGCCAGCCAGATGGGGATGGGGTCCTGGACGGGGCGCGGATAGACGCCGCGACGGTGGATGGCGGGGCGGTGGCGGGTGCCCGGCCAGTCCACCGACTCCTCTTCCCGCAACTTCAGAAGTAGCTGGAGCTTGTCGCGGAAGATCTCGTCGTAGTCGGCCAGATCCTGCCCGAAAAGGGGGAAGGACTCGGTGAAGGAGCCGCGCCCGGCCATGATCTCGGCGCGGCCCTCCGAGATCAGGTCCAGGAGGGCGAAATCCTGGAAGACCCGGACCGGATCGTCGGAGCTGAGGACGGACACGGCGCTGGTGAGCCGGATCCGCCGGGTCCGCGCCGCCGCAGCCGCCAGCACCACGGCGGGAGACGAGACGGCGTAGTCGGGCCGGTGATGTTCCCCCACCCCGAAGACGTCGAGGCCCACCTGGTCGGCCAGCTCCATTTCCTCCAGGAGGTGAAGAACGCGTTCCGGGGCTCCCACCTGCCGCCCGGTGTCCGGGTCGAGAGGGGTTTCCGCGAAGGAGTAGATTCCGAGTTCCATGGGCTGAATCACACCTGAGTGGGGAGTTGGATCCCCGAACCGGGCGCTGGGATCCCGAAGTGCTCTCGCCACCCTCCGCCTGTTGCCCTCCGAGGCCTCTTGTGGCAAATTTGCTTGACTAGTCCATGATTCAAGACTGAGGAGGAACGCATGAGCGACGTCCGACTGACGCTGGTGTACTACAGCACCTACGGAACGAACCATCAGATGGCCCAGATCGCGGCCGAAGCGGCCCGGGAAGCGGGGGCCGAGGTCCGTCTCCGCCGAGCCGCCGAGACGGCACCCCGTGAGGTGGTGGAGCAGCAGGATGCGTGGAAGAACCATCTCGAATCCACCCAGGATATTCCCGTGGTGACACCGGACGACATGGTGTGGGCCAACGCCTACTTCTTCAGCACGCCCACCCGGTACGGGAACGCGTCGAGCCAGATCCGGGCGTTCATCGACACCCTGGGGCCCATCTGGCAGGAGGGGAAGCTGGCCAACAAGGCGGCCACGGCCATGACCAGCGCCATGAACCCCCACGGCGGCCAGGAAACCACCCTCCAGACGCTCTACTTCACCTTCGCCCACTGGGGCGCCATCATCGTGCCGCCGGGGTACACCGACGACTCCATCTTCGCCAGTGGCGGAAACCCCTACGGCGCCAGCATATCGGTGGGTGGAGACGGCATCACCGACCAGAAGCGAGCCGCCATCGCCCATCAGTCCCGACGGCTGGTGGATGTGGCCCGCAAGCTGGCGGACTGAACCAGGAGCCCCACCCGTGAAGACCTTCACCCTGGATGTCCCACTGGCCACGGAGGCCCCCATCCAACTCCTGGACGTCACGGAGTCGGTGCGGGAGGTCCTCCGGGCCAGTGGGATCCGGAACGGAATCCTGACCGTCATCTCCCGTCACACCACGGCCTTCGTGAACCTGAACGAGGTGGAGCCCCGTCTTCAGGAAGACATGCGGGTCTGGCTCGAGTCTTTCGTGCCGAAGGACCGGGACTACCTCCACAACCGGGACACGGTGGATGACCGGGACAACGCCCATTCCCACCTCATGGGGCTGCTCCTCAACGCCTCCGAGACCATCCCCGTCATCGACGGGGAGTTGTCGCTGGGCACCTGGCAGTCCATCCTTTTCGTGGAGGTGGACGGTCCCCGCCCCCAGCGGAAGTTGACCGTCCACGTCATGGGGAGCTGAAGGAAGTGCGCCCCGACGACATCGACGGATTCTTCGCCCGTGCCTCGGAGGTCGATCCCGAGGCCCATCTGACCCTGGAGTATCTAGCGGAGTGTGTGGGCGACCCCCGCCAGGCCGCGGCCCACCTGTGCAGCGAGCAGTCCACCGCCCAGTGGTGCCGGGTGGGGGTGGACGAGGATCTGCGCCCCCGCTTCGGGGCCAAGGTGCTGCACCTTGAAGTGGAGGAAGTCCTTCCGGCGCCGAGCCAACACGTCCCCGGGGTCCCGCCCGGTCCCGTGTCGCGGTGCCGGATCCGCATTGCCCACCCCCACGGCAACTTCGGGCCCCGGATCCCCAACCTCCTGTCGGCGGTCTGTGGGGAAGGGCCCTTCTTCACGCCGGGGATCCCGGTCCTGAAGCTCCTGGACATCCACTTCCCCGACTCCTACCTGGCCCACTTCCAGGGTCCACGCTTCGGCGTGTCCGGGTTGCGTGAGATCCTGGGCGTCCATGGACGGCCCATCTTCCTGGGAGTCATCAAGCCCAATATCGGTCTCCCGCCGGAGGCCTTCGCGGGGATTGCCGAAGAGGCGTGGCTGGGCGGGCTGGATATCGCCAAGGACGACGAGATGCTGGCGGATCCCGAATGGTCTCCGCTGGCGGAGCGGGCCCGGCTCCTGGGAGAGGCGTGTGTGCGGGCCCGGGCCGACAGCGGTGAGGGGAAGCTCTATATGGCCAACGTCACCGACGAGGTGGACCGGTTGGTGGATCTCCACGATGCGGCGGTGGCCGGCGGCGCGGGCGCTCTTCTGGTGAACGCCCTCCCCGTGGGTCTCTCCGGGGTTCGCATGCTCCGCAAGCACACCCGGGTCCCCCTCTTTGCCCATTTCCCCATGATCGCGGCCATGAGCCGCATCCCCGGGTTTGGCATCCACACCCGGGTCTGGACCCGGCTCCAGCGCCTGGCCGGCTTCGACGCCGTCATCATGCCCGGGTTCGGGCCTCGAATGATGATGGACGAGGACGAGGTGCGGGCCTGTATCCGGGCGTGCCTGGAGCCCATGGGATCCATGGCTCCGGCGCTCCCGGTACCGGGTGGAAGTGATTCCGCCGCCACATTGGAGGGGGTGTACCGGAAGGTGGGGACGGTGGACTTCGGGTTCGTTCCGGGGCGCGGCGTCTTCGGCCACCCCCAGGGTCCCCGGGCGGGGGCGGCGAGCCTTCGTCAGGCGTGGGAGGCCATCGAGGCCGGAACCCCGGTGGCGGAGTACGCCCGGCGGCGTCCCGAACTGGCGGCGGCGCTGGAGGCCTTCGGG
>REEG01000287.1 GCA_007695195.1 Gemmatimonadales bacterium
ATGGCTGCCCCCACCGCCGCCACACTTCCCCCCACCAGCAGGTAGGTACGGGTGCGGTCCAACTCCCGGGTCTCCACCTGGAGGAGCCCCTGTTCAGGGATCCGGATCTCCTGGCGGAGGGTGCGCCGCACCCCCGAGCGTTCCGTGGACCCCACCGGCACCGAGAGGAGGAGTGAGCCGTCGGTGGGATCGATCCGGACCACCCGCCCGTCCAGCGTCCGGCGCCCGGCGGGCATGACCTCCCGGAGGGCCTCCGCTTCATCCGCCGTGATCCAGGTGCGCACCTCGGCCCCCTCCATGAGATCCCCTGCGGCGACGGGCTGCAGGGTGTAGCACCCCGCCACGAGGGGAAGGGTGGCCAGGGCCAGGATGAACGGTCGCAATACCATGGAGTAGCCTTCGTTAGATTGTTCGGTGCATGGACGCATCTTCGACGCACGTGCCCACCTTCGACGCGTGTGCGCCTGGCGAGCGATCCCCGCCAACGGTGGGACCGGGCCATCATGGGGCCGATGCACCATGCCACCGGCAGACCATCACATCAGCCCATCGCCCAACCTGCCTTCCCATCCCCGGACCTGCAAATGGATCGACTCCGAATCGCCACCCTCCAGTACCTCATGCGCCCGGTGGACTCCTTCCACACCTTCCAGGCGCAGGTGGAGGGGCTCGTCCAGACCGCCGCCGATTACCGGAGCGACCTCCTGGTCTTCCCAGAGTACTTCACCACCCAGCTCCTGACCCTGGGCGATACCCGGAGACCCATCCACCAGCAGATCCGGGAGTTGGCATCGTGGAGGCCCCAGTATGTGGAACTCATGAGCGAGATGGCCCGGGAATACGGGCTCCATGTCGTGGGCGGCACCATCCCCGAATGGGATCGGAACCGGGATGCCCTGCACAACGACGCCTATCTCTTCACCCCTGAGGGCCGCTGGGGGATCCAGGGGAAGCTCCACATGACCCGGTTCGAGCGGGAGGAGTGGGAGGTGGAAGCGCGATCGGTGCTGAAGGTCTTCGAGACCGAGATCGGGACGTTGGCCATCGCCATCTGCTACGACGTACAGTTCCCTGAGATCATCCGGGCGGCAGCGCGGGCAGGGGCCCAGGTGCTGGTGGTGCCCTCATGTACCGATGACCGCCGAGGCTTCCTTCGGGTGCGGTACTGCGCCCACGCCCGGGCCATCGAGAACCAGATGTACGTGGTGAACTCCCCCACTGTGGGCTCCCTTCCCATGGTCCCCGCCGTGTCGCTGAACTACGGCCAGGCCTCCATCCTGAGCCCCTCCGACTTCCCCTTTGCCCGGGACGGTATCGTGGCGGAAGGAGTCCCGAACCAGGAGAGCATGATCATCGGCGACGTCATCCTCGATCTCCTGGAAGAAACCCGGGTCGACGGCACCGTCCTCTCCTTCAAGGACTCGGAACGCTCCGGGGAGATCGCGGCGAGCGTACAGGTGGAGCGTCTGTGACGCCAGGACCCCGGCCGCACCTCCCGTCGTCCCACCCCCTTCGCGAAGAGGATGCGGAGACGGGCCCTCCCGTCCGCATCCGCCTGGTGCATCCCGAGGACATCCCCGCCGTCATCGCCCTCTCCCACCGGGTCTACGGAGCCGAAGGAGCGTGGTTGACCCGGGAGCTGACCTCGCACCAGCGGATCTTCCCGGAAGGTCAGCTCCTGGCGGTGCACCGCTCCAGCCGCCGGCCCGTGGGATTCGCCGTGACGCTCCTCATCGACTCTCGTCGGTTCGACATCCAGGCCAACTGGAACCAGATCACGGCCGGGGGAAGCCTGAGGACCCACGATCCCGAGGGTGGCGATATCCTCTACGGGGCGGGGATCGCCGTGGACTCCCGTGCCAGGGGCATGGGGATCGGGAAGAGGCTCTACGCCGCCCGCGAGGCCATGGCCGAGCGTCTGGGCGTGACGAGAATCCGAGCCGGAGCTCGGATTTCAGGCTACCGGGCCGTCCACCGGGAACTGGATCCCTTCCAGTACGTCCAGGAGGTGGTGGAGGGGAAGCGCCGAGACCCCACCCTCTCGTTCCAGCTTCACATGGGCTTCCGGGTACTGGGGGTGGCGCTCAACTACCTACCCCTGGACCGGGAGAGTCGAGGACACGCCGCGGTGGTGGAGTGGCGGTCGCCCCCGCGGCCGGACCGGTGACCATGCCGCGGGCCCGTACTTCGGGGCAAGCCGCGGGCCCGTACTTCGGGGCAAGCCGCGGGCCCGTGCCCCGGGGCCATGCCCTGCTTGCTCAAGGGCCCTCCCCTCCCCAGAAGAAGACCACGAGGAGGACCATCACCACCAGAAGACTCCCCCACAGGAGGCCGGCGATCCAGATGGCCTTCCGACGAGCCTCGTCTTCCCACCAGATGTTGGGACGGATGCCCAGGATCAGGAAGACGGCGGTGGCAGCCAGGTTCAGACAGACCAGGTTCCCGGCCACCAGGAGGAGGGCGCCGAGGCCCAGGTCCAGATACCCCGCACCGAGGAGCAGCCCCGAGTTGGCCAGGGGCGGGAGGAGTGCCACCGCCACCATCACGCCCACCAGTCCTGTACCGGCCCCTCGGGTCATGGCCAGCGCACCGGCGGCGCCGGCGGCCAGGGCCAGCGCCAGGTGACCGAAGGTGAGGCGGGTTCGGGAAATGACCTCGGATCCTTCCGGATCCACCGTGACCACCCATCCCACCAGCAGGCTCAGACCGAAGGCGATGACGGCCCCCAGGATGGAGGTGGTGATGGCCCGACGCCCCAGCTTCAGGTCACCCAGCGTGGTGGCGAAGGCCACGGCCAGGCTGGGTCCGATGAGGGGGGCGATGACCATGGCCCCGATGATCACCGCCCCGTCACCCATGATCAGCCCGGCGCTGGCCACCACTGCCGAGAGCGCCACCATGGCCATGTAGAAGGTGGAGGGCTCCGCCGAATCCGACAGGTTGGTGTAGAGCTCCTCCCGGTTCACCCGGGAAAAGGCCTTCGGCTTCTTCTTGCCATTGTCTTCGTCCTGCTCCCCGTCACCGCCGGCCATGGATGAGGGCGCATCGTCCGCTTCGTCCTCCTCCTCCACCTCCCCGATGCGGGGAACCGCCGCCTCCAGGGGGAAGAAGAGGAGGCGGAAGCCGTCCTGGTCCCGGAAGGCATTCTCCAGGTCGTCCAGGATGGGTTCATTTCCCTCGCCCGGGAGGACCATCTCGATCATGAGTCGCTCCCCCTCCATGGTGACGGCCCACCGTGCCGTCACGTTGTGATCGTCCAGGATCTCGTAGGCTCGATCCCGACTGGAGGTGGATACGAGGAGCTTGACGAGTCGCAGGCTCATGGGGCGGGTCGCAGGCTCATGGGGCGGGGCGCAGGCTCATGGCTCATGGCTCATGGGGCGGGCGGAGGCTTATGGGGCGGGCGGAGGCTTATGGGGCGGGAAAGGCCCGGAGTGAAGAGGCGAGGATGGGGGTCCGCCTTGATCGAGAATGTATGGTGGGGGATCTTCGGAGGGTCCGCAATCCTGGGGTACCCCCAGGCTCCGGTCATCGTCCGGGCGGGATCAGCCCCCCTGTACCATCGTCCTCCACCGGGAGCCCTCCGGCGTTATGCATCGAACCCGGCCCTCAGAACCAGCCTCGTCCGAAGCCCCTGCACAGGACGGCCCGGGACCTGTCCCGACGGCACTTCCCGACCCCACGGCGTCGGCCCACGAACGGGCCCGCCATGCCGCAGCCCGGGCCGAGGTGCTGGAGGCGCGCCTGGCGAAGAACTCCCGCTGGAGGATCGGGGCCTTCCTCCTCCTGGTGGTCCCCCTTCTCCTCCTGGAGACCAGCCCGCGGGATTTCTGGCCCGCTCTCTTTTCGGCGGCGGGGGTGGGGGGCGTGGCCTTCCTCCTTCTGGTTCGGCGGCATCGGCGGCTTCGCGGGGCTCGGGACGCCGAGCGACTCCGGGAGACTCTGAACCACGAGGCGCTGGCCCGGATCGGGCGTCGCTGGAGCGAGGCGCCCCTCCCCCTCTCCGAGGCGCCACCGGGAGACCACGCCTGCGCGGCGGACCTGAATCTGCTGGGTTCCGGATCCTTGGCCCACCTCCTGGGGCGTGCCAATACCGGACCGGGTCGGGCGGCGCTCCGGCGCGGGCTGCTGGACCCTCTGGCTCCACTCCCACGGGACCCTGAGGAGCTCCTGGGCGGTGGCGCCGGTGGCGCCCCTGATGTCTCCCGGCTCACACCGGCCCCAACGGGTGAGGCCGCCGACCGGTGGATCGGCCAGGTGAAGGCCCGCCAGGCGGCGGTGGACCGGCTCGCCGGGGAGGTGGAGTTGCGGGAAGAGATGGAACTGGCGACCCGCCGGGTCCAGGGAAGGGACGCGCCTGAGCGGACGTTGGCCTTCGTCCGCTGGGCCGGCGCCGAGCCCTGGCTTCCCGCCCGACCCGGACTCCTCTGGGGTGCCCGGGGGCTCGTGCTGGTGAATGGGGTGGGGCTGGCGCTCTGGTTCGTGGGGATGATCCCTGCGCTCTGGATCCTCACGATCCTCGCCACATGGTTCGTGAACCGTCGGGTATCGGCCGACGCTCATGCCCGCTTCGCCGCCGCCGAGGGGGGAGAGGGGGATCCCATGCGGTGGAGCGGACTCCTGGAGGCGGCGCGGAGGCTCCCGTCCGACGACCCCACTCTGGCTCGACTCGCCGGCCGGAACCGGGAGTCCCAGGGCAACGGCCGGAACCGGGAGTCGCAAGGCGTCGGCGAGGCCCCCGCCGGAGCCGTGGAAGGGCTCCGGGCCCTCCGACGGATCACGGACCTGGCCTCGGTCCGGTTCTCGGGGCTGGTGTATCACCCGTTGGCGGCCCTCACCGCCTGGGATGTCCACGTGCTCCAGCGCCTGGAGCGGTGGCAGGAGAGCCATGGGCGTGCGGCCGGCGCCTGGATCCTCACCGTGGCTGAAGTGGAACTGCTTCTGGCGCTGGCGGGGCTGCGGGCCGAGCACCCGGAGTGGGCATTCCCCCGGTTCCGCGAGAGTACGGCAGAGGGGCTCCAGGGGGATAATCTGGGCCACCCACTTCTGGGCCCCGACGTGGTGGTGGGCAATGATGTGGAGGTTCCCCACCCCAACCGCCTCCTCCTGGTGACCGGCTCCAACATGGCGGGCAAGACCACGCTGCTTCGCGCCCTCGGCGCGAACCAGATATTGGCGCTTCTGGGCGCCCCCGTCTGCGCCGACCGATATGTGACGGCGCCCATCGTGCCCTGGACGGCCATGCGTGTCCAGGACTCGGTGGGAGACGGTGTCTCCCTCTTCATGGCCGAACTACAGCGGCTCCGGCGCGTGGTGGATGCTGCCCGGGAGGGCCCTGTCCTCTTCCTCCTGGACGAGATCCTTCAGGGGACGAACACCGCGGAGCGGCGAACCGCAGCCCGCATCGTCCTGGGGCACCTCCTGGAGACTGAATCGGTGGGTGCCGTCACCACCCATGACCTCACGCTGGCCGCCGCCGAGGAACTCAAGGAACGCACGGTGGACATCCACTTCCGGGAAGAGGTGGTGGACACGGAGCAGGGGCGGCGCCTGGATTTCGATTACCGGCTTCGCCCCGGGCCCGCCACCTCCAAGAATGCCCTGCTCCTCCTGGAGATCGTGGGGCTGGGGCCGCGGGAGGGCTCGAGCCCGTGAAAAAGCGAATCCAGATTCGCATTTTCGACCTCGGAATCGGAAACAAAGGACCTCTCTCCAAAAGACCTCTTTCCTCGGGACGCGCGCAAGAACTGAACAAACTTGACGCTTTGGGAAAACTCGCTACCTTTCGGATTCTTCCGATCAATGGGGTGTAGCTCAACTGGCAGAGCGCCTGGCTGTTAACCAGGAGGTTGAAGGTTCGAGCCCTTCCGCCCCAGTACGAAGCCCCCCTCGCCGAGTCACTCCGGCGAGGGGGGCTTTTTTGTTTGCCCCCTTCTCCCCTTCTCCCCT
>REEG01000305.1 GCA_007695195.1 Gemmatimonadales bacterium
CTCCCCTTCGTCATCTGGATGCAGCCCCTGAACGCCCTGGTCTTCGTCTGGGACGGCATCTTCATGGGGATGGAGGACTTCGGCTACCTGGCCGTGCAGATGATCCTGGCGGCGGTGGCGGCAGGGACGGTGCTGCTCCTGGTGCTTCCCCTGGGCTGGGGGCTCGCGGGTGTCTGGTCGGGGATCGTGCTCCTCATGGCGGTGCGGGCCCTGACGCTGGCCTTCCGGTACTGGGGGCCCGCCCGGCCGACCCTGGGCGTGGTCCGAGGCGGGCGGTGAGGGCCGGGATGCCTCGCGGCCATGGAGTAGAGCCGGGAGTCCCGGGTGCCGACAGCGAGGGCCGGCGGGTCCGGGATCGAGCGGGCGCGAAACCACGACGGTGTCGGAGCGGTGGGCTAGATTGGACCGTTCGTTGTACGCCTTCCTCCCCCCCCACCGTTTTGCCATGACGTCTCTTCCGCCCTCCGGCTCCTCGAGCCATGGTCCTCCGGGCACCCTTTCCCGTCCGTCCCCTTCAGGCGCCGCGCCCCACCGGCACTTTGTGGATTGGACGGCTCCGGCCCTTCCCGCCGCAGCGGGGCTTCTCCTGGAGCGGGCGAAACGGGAGAAGTGGGACGACGGATCCCCGGGGAGTCTCGATCTCTCCGAGCTCCTGGTGGTGCTCCCCGGAGGGCGCGCCGGCCGCCGGCTTCTGGAACTGCTCCTGGACGGTGCCGAGGCACAGGACCGGGTGCTGCGCCCTCCCCGGATGGCGACGCTGGGCGCGCTCCCAGAGATCCTCTTTCCGCCCCAGCTCCCGGAGCCGGGCCCCCTGGTGGAGCGCCGGGTGTGGGCCGAAGCCCTCCGCACCCTCCCGGACCAGGCCATGGAACGCCTTCTGGCGTCGCCGCCCGAGTCGGAAGACCTGGCCCAGTGGATGGGGCTCGGGAAGATGATCCGGGAGCTGCAGCGGACGGTGGGCGCCGGCGGCCACACCTTCGCCGACGTGGCCCATGCCTGCCGGGAGGGCTTCCTCTTCAACGACGAGGAGCGATGGCGGATCCTGGCCCGGGTCCAGGCCGAGGTCCGGGGACGGTGGCGGCGCCTGGGGCTGGAAGATGCCGAGACCCGGCGGGAACGGGTTCTGTCGGGCGCCGAAGCCGCCGGCGAGGAAGAAGGCTTCACCGGCGAGCTCTGGCTGGTGGGGGTGGCCGAGATGTCGGGGTTGGTGCGCGGGGTCCTGGGGCGAGCCCTGGCCGGAGGCCGCGTCCAGGTGCATACGGTGGTCCACGCCCCGTCCACCTGGGACGACCGCTTCGACGCCATGGGGTGCGTGGAGCCGGCGCGGTGGTCCGAGGCGGGAGAGCTCATCCCCGAGGACGCCATCCGGGTGGTGGAGGGTCCCCGGGAGCAGGCCCGTGAGGTCATTCACCTGCTGCGGGAAGCGGCGCCGGAGGCGGGCGCGGGACTGGCGACGGAGGCGGGCGCTGGGCTGGCGCCGGAAGACGTCACCGTGGGCGTGCCGGATCCGGAGGTCATCCCCTTCCTCACCGACCGGCTGGCCCGGGAGGGCGTGACGAGCCGTCTCGCCGAGGGGATCCCCCTGGAGCGGACCCTCCCGGCACGCCTCCTCGCGGCCGTGGCCGATTTCCTGGAGGAAGGGGAGTGGGAGGGGTTGGCGGCCCTCCTCCGCCACCCCGATCTGCGCCTGGAGTCGGACGGCGGTGTGGATCTGGCGGATCGATATCACGCCCTCCACCTCCCGGCCCGGATCCGGCGTCCGGAGCGGGCCTCGCCCGGTGAGGGGTGGCTCCCTTCCCGGGGGGAGAACGGCGGCCGGGTGGGACGGGAATTCTCCGGAACGCTGGACCGACTCCTGGACGAGGTCCTGGGAGACCTCCTGGGCCCGCCCCGCCCCCTGGCCCGGTGGGGAGAGCCCCTGGCCGCCGTCCTCCTCGCCGTCTACGGAGCGGATGCGGCGCTGGACCCCCACCGCCCTGGTGACCGGGAGGTGGTGGCGGTGAGCCGGGCGTTGGCCGAGGCCATCCAGGACATGGAGCGGATCCCCCCGGAGCTGGACACCCCGGTCCCGGGCGCCGTGGCTCTCCGGGTCGTCCTGGACGAGCTCCGGGGGCGGGCCCTTCCGCCCGGCGCCGACGCCGAGGCCGTGGAACTCCTGGGGTGGCTCGAGCTCCACCTGGATGATGTCCCCCACATGGTCATCACCGGGGTGAACGAGCCCCATCTCCCCGAGGCGGTGACCGGCGATCCCTTCCTTCCCCACGAGCTGCGCCGTGGCCTGGGCCTCCTGGACAACGAGCGCCGGTGGGCCCGGGATCTCTACCAGTTGGCCGCCATCGTCCACGCCCGTCCCGGTACCCGGATCGTGACGGGGCGCCGGACCCTGGCCGGCGATCCCCTCCGCCCCTCCCGCCTCCTCCTGGCGGTGGAGGGCAAGCCCCTGGCCCGGCGTCTCCTCCGCTTCCTGGGGGAGGGGGGCGAGGATGGCGCGGGTGGCGCAGTCGGCGCAGGTGGCCCTCCGAACGCCGCTCGGGATCCCTTCGCCCGGGATCCCTTCGCCCTTCCCCCCGAGCCTGTGATCCAGGTGGCGCGCCCGCCCCGGCGGCTGGCGGTGACGGCGTTCCGAAGCCTCCTGGCCGATCCCTACCGCTTCGCCCTGGAGCGGATCCTCCGGTTGGACACGGTGGATGACCGGGCCCGGGAGATGGATCCCATGATCTTCGGGGTGGTGACCCATGCGGTGCTGGAGGGGCTGGGGAGGGCGTCGCTGCGGGAAGAAGGGGGGCGCCTCCCGGCCGATGAGGTGGAGCTGCGTCGCCGCCTGGACGAACTCCTGGACCGGGAGATGGCTGGTCGGTTCGGGCGTCACGCCCATCCGGCGGTTCGGCTCCAGGGAGAGCAGATCCGGGGCCGGCTCCACGCCTTCGCGTCGTGGCAGGCGGAGCGGAGCCGGGAGGGGTGGATCCTGGCCCAGGTCGAGGCGGGCCCGCCCCTGCTGCCCGAGTCCGAGCGGCGGGGGCCCACCGAGCGAGGTCGGCTCTTTCCCGTGGACGGCGAGCCCTTCTACCTCAGCGGCCGCATCGACCGGGTGGACCACCACCCCGAGACGGGGGCGTGGTGTCTTCTGGACTACAAGACGTCAAAGAAGGCACGGACGCCGGACCAGGTGCACCGGAAGCGCCAGGGGAGGGGAAGGGACGCGCCCCACCGCTGGGTCGATCTGCAGCTTCCCCTCTACCGGCACCTGGTGGAGGGGATCCCCGAGGAGGCCCGGGATCAGGTGCAGTTGGGGTATCTGAACCTGCCGGCGGATCGGGACCGGACGGGGGTGGAGTTGGCGCGGTGGGACGAAGTCGAGCTGGAAGAGGCGGACCAGGAGGCGCGGGAGGCCATCCGTCGCCTCCGGCTGGGGGTGTTCGAATGGGATCCGGCGGCGGCCCGCGTTCGGCGCGACGACGCTCTCGCCCCCCTGCTGGGGGTGGGCGTCATGGAAGAGCTGGACGACGACGAGGAGGCAGAGAATGACCAGGACTGAAGAGGCCGTATCGACCCTCGTTCCGGCCCGGGAGCTGGTGGTGGCGTCGGCGGGGGCGGGGAAGACCTACCGGCTCTCGAGTCGGATCATCGAGCTCCTGGCCGCCGGGGCCGAACCCTCGGAGGTACTGGCCTCCACCTTCACCCGGAAGGCGGCCGGGGAGATCCTGGAGCGGGTCCTGGTGCGGTTGGCCCGGGGCGCGCTGGAGCCGGACGGGATGAAGGATCCGGCCCTTCCTTCCCACCGCTGCCTGGAGCTCCTGGCCACGGTGGTGCGGCGCCTCCACACGGTGAATGTGGGGACGCTGGATTCCTTCTTCCAGCGCGTGGCCCGGGCCTTCGGGCTGGAGTTGGGGCTCCCCCCGGTCTGGACCCTGAGCGGCGGGCCGGCCGATGAGGCGCTCCGGGCCCGGGCCGTCTCCGCCATGCTGAGCGGGAGCGACCGGGCCGAGACGCTGGAGCTGGTGCGCGGACTCCAGGGGGGCGAGGCGGGGCAGGGGGTGCACCGCCTCCTCATGGACCGGGTGGCCGAGCTCCACGACCTCTATCGGGAGGTGGATCCGTCCGCCGCCGACCCCTGGGGGTTTCCCGCCGAGGTGCTGGCGGGGCTGGGGCCGGAGCCGGAGCGGCGTGAGGTGGAGGCGACGGCGGCGGCGGTGCTGGAGGGTGAGGTGCCCACCACCAAGGCGGGCACCCCCAACCGGAATTGGGTCAAGGCGCGCCACGAGGCGTCGGAGCTCATCCTGGGGGAGGACTGGGAGGGCTTCCTCTCCAAGGGGATCCAGAAGAATCTGGTCCAGGGGGACCGGACCTATTACAGGGCCCCGGTTCCCGATTCCCTGGCGGAGCCGTTGGAGGAAGGGATCGACCTGGCGCGCCGGGCCCTGGGGTGGGCGGCGCACCGGCGGACCCAGGCGCTGGCGGCCCTCCTCCGGCGGTATCACCACGAGGTGGAGACGCTCCGGGCCCGGGAGGGGCGGTACCGCTTCGACGATGTGACCCGGGCGCTGGAAGGGGAGCTGGAGCGGGGCCCCGAGCTTCATTACCGGTTGGATTCCCGCATCCGGCACATCCTCCTGGACGAGTTCCAGGATACCTCGCTGAGCCAGTGGCGGGCCCTCAGGCCCCTGCTGGCGGAAGTCCTGTCGGGCCACCGGGATGAGCGGGGCGTGGTCATCGTGGCGGACCCCAAGCAGTCCATCTACGGGTGGCGGGGTGGAGAGCCGCGGATCCTGGATGGGATCAAGCGGGATTTCGTCCTGGAGCGGGAGTCGCTCAGTGAGAGCTTCCGCTCGTCCCAGATGGTGCTGGATCTGGTGAACCAGGTGTTCGGCGGGCTCGCGGCGGGAGGGGTGTTGGATGAGGAGCAGTTGCCGGCGGCCCGGCGGTGGCTCGAGGGGTTCGACCGCCATGAGGCCCACTTCAAGGCTCTGCCGGGCTATGTGCGGATCCGGAGCGGGCCGGAGGGGGATTCGGCCCGGGCGAGTCTGCGGCCCCGTCTCCTGGCGGCGGCGGCGGAGCGGGTGGTGGAACTCCACCAGGCCTGTCCGGCGGCGGAGATCGGGGTGTTGGTGCGAACGAATCGGGGGGTGGGACGCCTCATGGCCGAGCTTCGGCGTCGTGGGGTGGACGCGTCGGGCGAGGGAGGGGTCCCGGTGGTGGATTCCCCGGCGGTGCTGAGTCTCCTGGCGCTCCTGCGGATGGCGGATCATCCCGGGGACGTGGCGGCCCGCTACCAGGTGGCGGCCACGCCGGTGGCCGAGCTGGCGCCACCTGGATTCCACTACCGCTCCGTGGACGAGGCCGAGGCCCTGGCCCGGAAGATCCGGCGCAGGCTCCTGCGGGAGGGGTATGGGCCGGTCCTGGCCGACTGGGTCCGGACGCTGGTGGAGACACCCGGGGAGGAGCCCGCTCCCAGGGATCATCGTCGGCTGGGCCAACTGGTGGAGCTGGGCCACCGCTGGGACGCCGAAGGCGCCGGTCTCCGTCCCGGCGACTTCCTCCGGTGGGTCCAGGACGAACGGGTTCAGGAACCCTCGTCCGCCGGCGTCCGGGTCATGACGGTCCACCAGTCCAAGGGGCTCGAATTCGACGTGGTGGTGCTCCCGGATCTGGACCAGTCCCTCCTCCCCCGTGGGAGGGGAGAGGTCATCGCCTTCCGGTCGGATGTGGACGGGCCGGTGACCCAGGTCTTCCCGGCGCTGAAGAGCGCCCTTCTTCCCCTCTTCCCCGAGGCCCGGGCCGCGTCGCTCCAGGGCGACGAGGCGGGGCTTCGCGATGGGCTCAGCAGCCTTTATGTGGCCCTCACGCGGGCCCGGTTCGGGGTGGAGATCTTCCTGGCGCCCGATGGCAAGAATCCGTCCACCGCCACCTCGGGGGG
>REEG01000276.1 GCA_007695195.1 Gemmatimonadales bacterium
CGTCCCAGACGAAGACCAGGGCGTTCAGGGGCTGCATCCAGATGACGAAGGGGAGAATGGCCGCCACCCGGGCCACGGTCCCCGGGTCGTCGGTGAAGAGGCGAGGGAGCCAGGGAGCCGCCGCCAGGAAGAGGAGGGAGAGGAGGACCCCGGTACCGAGCCCCCACACCAGGAGCCGGTTCGTCATGGCCCGGAGCGCAATGTCGTTCCCTTCCCCACGATACCGGCCCACCAGCGCCTGCGCCGCCACCGCCACCGCGTCCACCACCAGGGCCAGGAGGAGCCAGAGCTGCACCGCCACCTGGTGCGCCGCCACCTCCGCCGTCCCCACCCGGGTGGCCACGGCGGTGGCCAGGGTCATGGTTCCGATGAGGGCGAAGGTCCGGAGCGACAGCTCACCCCCAACCCGGAGAAAGGGGAGCACCTCCCGGAAGGAGGGAAGGTGGGGACTGGGGCCCAGCAGGTCCCGCCGGGGCCCGAAGATGAGCCAGATGAACGCACCGGCGCCCACCCACTGCGCCACCAGCGTGGCCCACGCCGCCCCCTCCAGCCCCCACCCGAAGCCGAAGATGAGAAGCGGATCCAGGACCAGGTTCACCAGGTTCAGGAGAAGGGTGATGCGGAACGGGGTCCGGGTGTCCTGCACCCCCCGGAAGATCCCGTGACCCGCCATCATGATGAGAACGGCGGGTCCCGCCAGCGCCCGGATCCGGAGGTAGGCCAGCGCCGGATCCCGGAGCTCTCCCGTGGCGCCCATGAGCGAGACCAGGGGCCCCGCCGCCGCCAGGAGGATGGCGGTGGCCAGAACCCCCACCCCCACCGCCAGGGTGAGGGCCTGGGCCACGGCGGTGCCCACAGCCACCGGGTCGCGGCGTCCCCAGGCCCGGGCCACCCGGGGCGTGGTCCCGTAGGCCAGGAAGTTGAAGACCACGAAGGCCATGGAGAAGAGCGCCGCGTTCACCCCCAGCGCCGCCAGGGGCACGGTCCCCAGGCGTCCCACGAAGGCCGTGTCCACCAGCGACACCAGGGGGTCGGCCGCCAGGGTGGCCAGCGCCGGGAAGGCCAGGGCGCCGATCTCCCGGTCCATGGCCCGCCCCCCGGTCGGGGGGGCCGCAGCGGTGGTCACGAACCGGACCTTGCCGGGGGGCTGGACCCGGCGGCTCCGGAGCCCGACCATTCAGGGCACGGCGCGTCGGTCAGCGCCCCCCCGTCCCACCCATTCGCGAACCACTCAGACCCCTGAAGGTCCGGCATGCTGAACCTGATCATCCGCCTCTTCGTCAACGCCGTCGCCCTCTGGGTCGCCGCTCAACTGGTGGGGGGGATCCGACTCACCGACGCGTTCTGGCCCATGCTCCTGGTGGCCGCCGTCTTCGGGCTGGTGAACGCCCTCATCAAGCCGGTCCTGTTACTCCTGTCCCTCCCGGTGGTGGTCCTCACGCTGGGGATCTTCATCTTCGTGGTCAACGCCCTGATGCTCATGTTGACCGGGTGGCTGCTGGATCCCCTCATCCAGGTGGACGGCTTCTGGCCGGCCCTTCTGGGGAGTGTGCTCATCTCCATCGTGAGCTTCCTCTTCTCGCTCCTCCTGCCCGAGGGGAAGCGGAAGCGGAGGCGATGAGGGGGGGCGGCGGCCCGTAACGGCGGTGGCGCGGGCCGGTGAGGTGGGTGGTGGAAGCGGAAGCGATGACGGGGGCGGAAGCTCCCCCGTCGGGAACCGCCGGCTGGCGTCAGGGCCCCGCCGGCAGGGCCCGGCGCCCCTCCACGGCACACCCTTCCCAGGTGAATCCACCCAACCGGACGGTGGCGGAGAACGGATGCCAGGTGCCGGCCATGGAGTCCCGACAGCGCTCCGGCACGATCTCCAGGCGGACGAACTCCGCGCCGTCGACCCCGTCCCGTCGGGCCTCGTATCGGGCCGCCCCTCCCTCCATGGGCTCCCAGGCTCCGTCGAACCAGGTCAGCCCCTCCAGCTCTTCCGGCGTGCGCCAGACGGCCTCGCCGTTCAGGGTCTGGAGGTTCCAGAAGGGCTCGTTTCCGCGGGCCTCCAGGCGGGCATCGGGAAGGAGATCCAGGCACCGCTGGTCCTCGGGGTGGGCGTAGCGGATCTCCTGGATCTCGCCGCCTTCCAGCACCGCGGCCACTCGGACCCGGTCCGATCCGTACCCCAGTTCGTCCAGCGCCTGCCGGGCGTCTCCCCCCGTGGCGTCTTCCACCGGCTGAGCGTCGCCCACCGGACCGTCTGGACCGCACGGCTCGAACCGGAGAAGACCATCCACCAGGAGCAGGTCTCCTGTGAGCGATGGGGGGATGGCGGGGAAGCCGTCGACCCTCGCGGCCCCGGCGAATCCGGACTCCCCGGCCGGGGGCGGCGGCTCGGCGGAGGGAGGTTCGCCCGGCCCCGCCGCGCCGTCTTCCCCGGCTTCGGGCCCTTCCCCGCACCCGGGGACCAGCAGGACGAGAGCGCACGCCACCGCCATCCCCCACCGGCGGCGGTCCCTCGCCACGGCACCTCGGTGACGTCTACTCACTGACCTGCCCTCCTGCGGCCAGGTATTCGCCGAAAAAGTCCGGCAGATCGCTGGCGTCGATGGCGGCCCGAGCCCGCTCCACATCGTACTCGACGCGGATGAAGTCGATGTTCAGGGTAGGGTCGCCGCCGTCCGCCGCCACCAATTCCACCACCGCATATCCGGCCCGCCAGTCGCCGTCCTTGGGTCGACCCACAGACCCGGTGTTCACGAAGTGAACTCCTTCAACCATCCGATGCCAGGGCTTGTGGGTGTGCCCGAAGGCGATGAGGTCGCCGGCCCGGGCGTGGACGCGCTCGGCCATCTTCCGACAGAACGAGTCGGGGCGATCCTCGGTCCAGTAGAGGGTGTTCAGGGTAGGCGCCCCGTGAACCAGGGTGAGGGTGGGGCCCGGGCGATGCCCCCCAAGGGGGCGGAGGTCGAGTCGGAAGGGAAGCCGGCCCAGGAATCGACGGGTCTCTTCGGAGACGTGGGCGCCCGTCCACTCGTAGGAGATGTGGCTGAGCTCTTCCTGTCGGGGGTCCTCGTACCGGCATCCGCAGTGCTCGTACCCGGTGGCCACGGTGGAATCGTAGTTGCCGGCCACCCCGGGGATGCCCTCGGCCCGGATGCGCGCCACCGTCTCATCGGGCCAGGGCGCGTACCCCACCAGGTCACCCAGGTGGTAGGTGGCGTCCACCTCCCGACCGGCGATGTCGTCCAGGACCGCCTCCAGGGCGGGAAGATTCGAATGGATGTCCGAGATCAGGGCGATGCGCATGGGAAGATTCTCCGGTTGGATGAGGAAGTGTCCGGTGGGACGATGCGGCGCCTGCGTGGGTTGTTGGGTACGGAGTCAGGTGGTGATGCCGAGGCCCTCCACCTGGAGGCGACGAAAGCCCAGGACGCGGTTCAGGCCGATCCGGAGGGGGAGCGGGGTCGGATCCGACGGGTCCGGGTCCGGCGGCGCACCGGGCCGGACCCCACCGCCACCGGGAGGCTGCACGAAGCGACGACTGAGCCATACCGTCACATCCCCTTCCTCCCACCGCAAAAAGTCGTCCCCATCGGCGCCGGGCTTCTTGGCCTCGGCCATGGGGAGAAACGCCGTCCCGCCGCAACAGCCCAGGCGCCGGGACGCCCGCACCGTCACATGGCCTCCTCGCTCGCGAACATAGGCCCGGGCCTCCGGCTCGAAGCTCACCTTCAGCTTCGTCTCGGCACCGGCCGATTCCCGGCCTGCCGCCTCCCTTCCCCGTTGAATCATGCCGTACTCGCCTTGAGGCTCGGGGCCTCGGGAAAGGATCCTCTGGTCCGGTTCGCGAATCGGACAAGCAGAAGCATGACCGGCACCTCCACCAGCACCCCCACCACCGCCGCCAACGCCGCTCCGGAATTGAGCCCGAAGAGGACGATGGCCGCCGCCACCGCCAGCTCGAAGAAGTTGCTGGACCCGATGAGGGCCGCCGGTGCCGCCACCGAATGCTGAACCCCCCACGCCTTCGCCCACCCGTATGCGATGGCGAAGATGAAGAGCGTCTGGATGATGAGGGGCACCGCAATGAGGGCGATGTGGAGAGGGTTGGAGAGGATCATCTCCCCCTGGAACGAGAAGAGCAGCACCAGCGTCAGGAGCAGCCCCACCATGGTGATGGGCTTGAGGGCCGGGAGGAAGGTATGCTCGAACCAGTCGGCCCCTTTCGCCTGAATGAGAAGGAGGCGGGAGAGGTAGCCGGCCACCAATGGAATCACGATGTAGAGGACCACGGACAGGAACACCGTATCCCACGGCACCGTGATGTCGCCGAGTCCCAACAGCAGGAGCACAATGGGAGCAAAGGCGAAGAGCATGACGATGTTGTTCAGCGCCACCTGCACCAGGGTGTAGGCCGGGTCTCCCCGGGTGAGGTAGCTCCAGACGAAGACCATTGCGGTGCAGGGTGCCGCTCCCAGCAGAATGGCCCCTGCCACGTATTCCTGTGCCAGCCCCGCCTCGATGAGGGGCGCGAAGATGACCTGCAGGAAGAGCCAGGCGAACAGGAACATGGTGAACGGCTTGATGAGCCAGTTCACCACCAGGGTGATGGTGATCCCCTTGGGCTGACGGCGAACCCCCATGATGCTGGCGAAATCCACCTGCACCATCATGGGGTAGATCATGAACCAGATGAGGATGGCCACCGGGATGTTCACCTGGGCGTAGGTGAACCGGGAGAGGGTCTCAGGCACCCACGGAAGCAGCTGACCCAGGGCGACGCCGGCGACGATGCAGAGGGCTACCCAGACGGTAAGGTACCGGCCGAAGATGCCCATCTCCTTGGTGTCGGGAGTCTCGGGAGGTGATGCGGTAGTGGAGGCGGGAGAGGCCATGAGTGGATCTATGGGGTTCGGAGACGGAGCAGGTTCAGGAGGCCGACCGGCTGTGGAGGCCCGTTGATGGAGACGTCGGGTGGTGGTGGTGCGCGCTGAGTCGCGCGCCCTGATTCGCGTGCGCCAAAGTCGTGTGCGCCAGTTCGTGTGCGCTCAGTGGTGTGCGCTCAGTGGTTGCGAAAACGGAGTCATCGCCATACCCGGGAAACCGAGCGAGTCAGGGAAGGCGCGAAGCGACCATCCCCTGGAGCCAATGTCGATACCGGTCGACGCGGGACCCATCGATGCAGTAGCCCATGGCGGTGCCGCAGGGTGTGGCGTTCACCAGGCCGGCCTCCCTGAGCACCTTCAGGTGCTGGGAGATGGTGGACTGGGCCAGGTCGAATTCCCGGCAGAGGTCGCCGCAGAAACACTCGTCTCGCCCTCCCAGGATGGTGAGGATCCGGAGGCGAACCGGGTGGCCCAGGGCACGACCCACGGCTGCAGCTTCGTCCAGCGAGAGTGGCGGTGAGCCGGCGACATCGGGCGGGCCGGCGACATTGGGGCCCATGGCGGCGCCGACCTCCTGGGTGGAGTCCGCGGTGGCGTCGAAACGGTCCACGACAGGAGCGCGGTCGGAAGCGTGGATGACGTCCGGGGGGGGAGAGGGCATAGAAGCCTCCGCTGATTTATCGTTTATCGACGATGCACGATAAACCTCACCCCCAGGGTCCGGCAAGCACTCCCACCACCAGCGACCCCCAGGTTCTCCGGTGGGAGCTGGGGGGAGCGCCCCGCGGGGCCGGAGAGGGGGCACATGCGGCCGGAGTGGATGCACATGCGGCCGGAGATGGTGCACATGCGGCCGGCGAGGTGTTCATGCGGCCGGAGTGGGTCCCAAACGCTGAACGCGCTCCGAAAATGCTCGGCCCGTTCAGCGTTTGGCGCCCCCCAGCACCCCCCAGCCCACCTACGAGAAGCCCAGTACCACCGCCGCCACCA
>REEG01000277.1 GCA_007695195.1 Gemmatimonadales bacterium
CGCCGGATCAGATTCAACTCCGTCTGCACAGCCGCCTCTTCCCGGAGATTCTGGACCCGGCCCAGTCGCTCCTCGAGCTTTGCAATCCGGGTGTCCTTCTCCTGCCCGGAACGCTCCAGGCGCCGGAGGTCGGCCTGCATCTGGGCCAGACGCTGCTGGACCCCGGTGAGTTCGGATTCCAACTGGAGCGCAGGCTCCTCCACTTCGGCCAGCCGTGGCTCGAAGGCCTGGAATGCGGCCTCCAACTCACGAATCCGGCGATCCAGGCGTTGGACCTCCTGCAGGGCTGCCATGCTGCTGTTCGTCATCGATTCGTCCCGTCTGATGGATGATTGGATCCAGGTCGACGTCCCCGGCGGATTACATTCCACCGGCCCCGGCGTTCCAGTTGCAGGGTGTTGAGTGCTTCCAGGATCCCGCGTTTCTCGTCCGGGCTCTCCGCACTCCGGAGTTCCCGTTCCAGCTCTTCCCTGCGTCGCTGCAGTCGGCGGTCCAGGAGCCGGACCACCGACTCCTCGAAGACCCGCTCAGTGTGGTCCAGCTCCTCCGGATCTCCCAGGAGCGCCATGAGACGCTCCCGCACCTCCGGAGCGAGCCCCGGATCGTCCGGAGCCAACTCAGGATCGTCCATGAGGTGCTGGAACAGCTCCCGAGCCTCCGCGTCCTCGAAATCCTCGGGCCCAACTCGCTCCGCCGCCCGCTCCACCAGCTCCCGCGCCCGGAGGAGCACCAGGAGGAGCTGCCGCTCGGGTCCGAGCCCCAGCCCCCATCCCGAGGGTCGGGTCCGGCGTCGGGCAGCTCCTCCCATCCCCCCCGACCTTCCCGATCCCGACGGCCGCCCGAATCCGCCGGGACGGGGACCTACCCCGGTGGATTCGGAAGGGCCGGACGGGTCACGGCCTGAAGAGGCGGGGAGACCCGAGGCCTCCCGGCGGCGTACCTCCTCTTCCAGGGTTTCCCGGCGAACTCCCGTGCGTTCCGACACCTTGGCCACATACATGTCCCGAAGTGCCGGATCCGCCACCGCCCGGAGCGTGGGCAGGAGCTTGTCCACGGCACGCCGGGTCCGATCGATGGACCCGAAGTAGCCGCGCTCATCCAGGAGCTGCACCTTCCGGTCCAGCAGATCCACCGCATCATTCAGGTATCGGCGCAGGCCTCCGACCCCCTCACCCCGGATGACGGTATCCGGATCTTCGCCTGGAGGAAAGCTCACCACCGACGGATGGACCCCAGCCGCAAGCAGCACATCCCCGGCCCGGAAGGTAGCCCGGAGTCCCGCTTCGTCCGAATCGAAGAGGAGAAGGGCCCGCTGGGTGTACCGGGCCAGGAGCGTGGCCTGCTCCGTGGTCATGGCCGTCCCCAGTGTCGCCACGGCGTTGCCCACCCCGCCCGCCGCCAGCGCCACCACATCCATGTACCCCTCCACCACCAGCGCCACCTCGTCGCGGCGGATGGCGTTTCGGTTCCAGCCCAGAGCGTACAGGGTCCGGCCCTTCTGATACACCGGGGTCTCAGGCGAATTGAGGTACTTGGGGGCCCCACGCCCGTCGGAGCCCAGGATCCGGCCACCGAATCCCAGGACCTTTCCCGTCACCGACTCGATGGGAAAGATGATCCGGTTCCGGAAGCGGTCATAGGGCTCAGGCGCCCGCTCGGAGGTGGTGAGGAGGCCCGCCTCCAGGAGCAATTCCTCGGCGTAGCCCGAGGCCATCGCATGGTCCCGAAGTCCCCGCCAGTCGTCGGGAGCGAACCCCAGACCGAAGCGCTCCGCCGTCTCCGCATCCACGCCCCGCCCCTCCAGGTACCGGCGGGCGTGGGCTCCCACCTCCGGATCCGCCAGTCGACTCCGGAACCAGTCCCGTGCGAAGACGTTCAGTTCGTAGTAGATGCGGAGGGGGTCGTCGTCGGCGTCTCCCCGTCCCACCTCCCGGACCTCCACCCCGTATCGGGCTCCCAGGGACTTCACGGCATCGTTGAAGTCCATCCCACTCCGCTTCATGAGAAACGAGAAGATGTCGCCCGACTCGCCGCACCCGAAGCAGTTGTAGAACCCCTTGGAAGGCACCACGTAGAATGAGGGGGAGCGGTCGTCGTGGAAGGGGCACTTCCCCTTCCAGTCCTTTCCGGACCGTTTCAGCGACACCACCTCGCCGATGACCTCCACCATATCGGCCCGGGTGCGAACTTCCTCCACCACCTCGTCGGGAATCATGGCGTCATCCCTGAAGACGGGCCACCGTGACCCCGCCCCCACCCTCGCCCTGCAGGCCGGGGCGGAATTCGGGGACCCGGCCCTCCCGCCGCAGGAGTTCCTGCACCCGGGCCTTCACCGCCCCGGTGCCCTTGCCGTGGATGATGCGGATCTCACCGAGGCCGGCCATTATGGCGGCGTCCAGTGCCCGACCCAGCTCCAGCTCCACTTCGTCCACCCGGAGTCCGCGCAGGTCGGCCTCGGGGCGGGCCTCCACCTCCGGCCCGGTCCAGCCACCCCGAGAGGGAACCGACCCGGCGGATTTGGATCGCCTGGCCTCAGAGGCCTTGACCCGCTCCAGCTTTCCGGCCGCCACCTGAAGGCGCATTCCCGAGACCTCAACCGTGACCCGGTCCCCCTCCACCTCCTGGACCGTACCCGGCGATCCGCTACCCACCAACCGGACCGCATCGCCGGGCGCGAGTTCGGGGGTCCGGCTCCGGCGGGGGCGCCGCGGCTCGGGGCGCCGCCTGTGCTGCCGCTGGGCAGCCTCTTCCACCCGACGGCGGGCCTGACGCTCCACCTCTTCCAGCCCCTGGGCCCTGTCGGCGGCCTCTCCCGCCCGACGTACCTGGGCGATGGCCTCTTCCACCTCCTGACGGGCGTCCAGGAGGAGGCGCCTCGCCTCGTCCCGGGCACGGGCTTCCGCCGACTCCTCCCGACGGGCCAGGCGGGTCTCTCGCAACTCCACCTCTTCCTCCAGGCGCTCTGCCCGCTCCCGGGACGCCCGGGCCTCACCCAGGGCCCGGTTCAACTCCTTCTCCTTCTCCTCCAGGGTGGCCAGGAGCGTCTCCACCTCCAGCTCCCCGGAGTCCACATGGGACTCGGCCCGGGCCAGCACCGGCTCCGGCAGCCCCAGTCGACGGGCGATGGCGAGGCCGTAGCTCCGTCCCGGGCGCCCCTTCTGGAGCTGGTAGGTGGGGGCGATGCGCCGGGCATCGAAGAGGAGCGAGGCATTCACGATTCCGCTCCCCTCCACATCCAGGCGTTTCATAGAGCCGAGGTGGGAGGTGACCACGGCCCGGGCACCCCGCTCCACCAGCGTCTCCAGGATGGAGCGGGCCAGCGCCGCGCCCTCGGCGGGATCGGTGCCCGTCCCCATCTCGTCCATGAGGACCAGGGTGCCGGGCCCGGCCCCGTCCAGGATGCGAATGGCGTTGGCCATGTGGGCCGAGAAAGTGGAGAGGGACTCGGCGATGGACTGCTCGTCGCCGATGTCGGCGAAGACGTTGCGGAGGAGGGGGAGGCGGGTGCCCCGATCCACCGGCGGGATGATTCCGCTCTGGGCCAGGAGATGGACCAGCCCCATGGTCTTGAGGAAGACCGTCTTCCCGCCGGTGTTGGGGCCGGAGACCACCAGCGCCTTCTCCCGGGGCTCCAGCTCCAGGTCGAAGGGCACCACCGAGGATCGGCGGTCCCGGCCCTCCGTACCCTCTTCCGCCAACGCCTGCTCCAGGAGGAGGGGATGGCGGCCACCCAGGACCTGGAGGATGCCGTCGTCTGCAGCCACGACCTCCGGGAGTTCGCCGCTCCAGGCCCGGGCGCTCCGGGCCCGCGCCCACAGGCTGTCGAAATCCACCAGCGCCCAGAGCCCTTCCTCCAGCTCCAACCGCACGGCGCGCAGACGCCCCGAGATCTCCTTCAGGATCCGGAGAATCTCCCGCTCCTCGTCCCGCTCCAGCTCCTGCAGCTCATTCATGAGCCGGAGCGCCAGGGGCGGCTCCACGAAGAGGGTGGCCCCGGTGGCGGACTCGCCGTGGATCACCCCTCCCACCGCCGATTTCCCCTCCCGGCGGATGGGCACCACATAGCGACCGTCCCGGATGGACACGGAGGCGTCGGGAACGCGGATCCGGTCCGGGAGGGACTCGAGGTACCGCTCGAGGCGCTGCACCAGACGGGCGCGGGCGTCCCTCAGGCGCCGACGGATCTGCCGGAGGGTGGGACTCGCCGTGTCCCGGATCGACCCGTCCGACTCCACGATGGCGTCGATGCGGTCCAGGAGTTCGGGGCGCCGGGGAAGGCGCTCCCGGAGTCGACCAAGGTGGGGCAGAGGGGGCGGCTCCACCCCGGAGGGATCCGGCTCGGGATCCGGCTCGGGATCCAGCCCCACCCGCAGGTCGGCGGATGAACGGAGGAGGATCGCAAGAAGGAGGAGTCCTCCGGGATCCAGGACGCCCCCATCCATCTCCAGGATACGGAGGGGACTTCGGGCGTCGGGCACGGTGGGCGGCGCCCACGCCGGCGCGGCCTCACCCAGCCGCACCGCCTCCTGGACCCGCTCCAGCTCCCTCCGGATCCACGGCAGATCCGTGGACGGACGGAGAGCCAGAACCGCCTCCCTTCCGAGCTCACTTCCGGCCCGAGCGGCGACCCGATGGAGGAGGGGATGGAATTCCAGAACGGCCAGGGCGTGATCGTCCATTCAGTCGCCCAGTTCCTCCCGGACGATCCGGTTGGCTTCCCGACCATCGAACCGCCCCTGGATGCGGGGCATGAGCCGACCCATGACAGCCCCCATCTGGGATGCACCGGCGGCCACGATCTCCCGGACCATCTCCCTCACCTCGTACTCCGAGAGGGGGGGCGGGAGGAAAACACCAAGGATCTCCGCCTCCTGCTCCTCGCGCTCCGCCAACTCCTCCCGACCGCCGACGCGCATCTGCTCCGCTGCCTCCCGACGCTGCTTCAGGGCTCGGGTCAGGACGCGCTTCACCATCTCGTCGTCGGCTGTCCCGCCTGCCTCGATCTCGGCATTGCGGAGCTCGGCCAACGTCGAGGATAGAACAGTGGTCCGGAGCTTGTCCCGAGATTTGCGGGCGGCGGTGAGCTGGGCTTCCAGTTGGGCTTTCAGCGGTTGGGACACGGCATTGTCGGGGAATGGGGTGAACAGGTCGGACGACGGAACACGGCGTCGGCCAGGTACGCCACCGGGCCAGCCCCGAAAGCTACCCGGAAAACTCGGAGAGGGTCAACGCACCGGGCGCCGTGGTGTCAGCCGGGTGGCCACCCCAGACTGCGCCCTCCCAGCACGTGCAGGTGGAGGTGGGACACGGTCTGCCCGCCATTGCGACCGATGTTGGTCACGATCCGGTACCCGTCGCCGGCCAGCCCCAGGGACCGGGCCGCCTCTCCCGCCGCCAGAAGCAGGTGCCCGGCCAGCCCCTCGTCTTCCCGGGTCAGGTGATCCGCCGACGCCACATGGCGCTTCGGGATCACCAGAAGGTGTGTGGGCGCCTGGGGATTCACATCCCGGAAGACCAACGCTCGATCGTCGTCGTGGACCACCTGGGCGGGAATCTCACCGGCGACGATCCGGCAGAAGATGCAGTCATGGGCCACCAAGAAGACCTCCTGGGCCAGAGGATGACCGGAGAAGTGGTGGGACCCTCCCCCACTCCCGACCACCCGGAATTCGCTCAATCGGACCCATCCATCCATGGAGCGGCCCGAACCCGCCTCCTAATCTACCCATCCCCAACGCAGGGGTGGACCCCGA
>REEG01000279.1 GCA_007695195.1 Gemmatimonadales bacterium
GCGAAGGAGTGGAGGAAGTGGGTGGAGCGGTGCCGCATGGGAATGGCGTCGGGGCTCTCCCGGGAGGCCAGGACGTGAGCCTCGAAGCCCTCCACATCCAGGGAGGCAGGCTCGGTGGCCAGGTGGAAGGCCATGTCCACGAAGCCCGAGTTCAGGAACTCCACCGTGCCGAAGCCCTGGTTGAAGGTGCGGGCCGCCAGGACCCGCTCCAGCAGCTCGGTGGGCATGGGTTCGCCGGTCTCGTGATGGATGGCGAACTGCTCCAGGATCCGGGGCTGCGCCAGCCAGTGCTCGTAGATCTGGGCCGGGAACTCCACGAAGTCCCGGTCCACCGAGGTCCCGGCCAGCGACGGGAATTCGGTGTCGGAGAGGAGGCCGTGGAGGGCGTGACCGAACTCGTGGAAGAGGGTGGTGGCGTCAGTGAATGAGATGAGGGCGGGCTCGCCGTCGGCGGGCTTGTTGTAGTTGCAGTTGTTCAGGATGAGCGGGGTGGCACCGGTGAGGCCATTCTGGGGCCGGAAGGAGCTCATCCAGGCTCCGGCACGCTTCCCGGAACGGGCGAAGTAGTCGCCGTAGAAGAGCCCCATGTGGTTGCCGTCGCCGTCGGTCATCTCCCACACCCGCACGTCGGGGTGGTAGACCGGGATGTCGTCCCGCTCCTGGAACCGCACGCCGAAGAGGCGCTCGGCTACGTAGAACTGGGCCTCGATGAGACGGTCCAGCTCCAGGTAGGCGCTCACCTCGGCGTCATCCAGGTCGAAGCGCTCTTCCCGCACCTGCTCGGTGAAGAAGCGCCAATCCCACCCCGCCACCTCGTGGTCCAGCCCGGCGGCCTCGATGCGGGCCTGGATGTCGGCCTGCTCCTCCAGCGCCCGTGCCCGCGCCGGCCACCAGACCTCTTCCATGAGTTCCAGCGCCGCCTCAGGGGTGCCCGCCATGGTCCCGGCGGTCCGGTAGTGGGCGAAGCTCTCGAACCCAAGGAGGTTCGCCATCTCCAGACGGAGCTCCAGAATCTCCCGGATGAGGTCCTTGTTGTCGAACTCGTTGTCGTTGTTTCCGCGCTCGTAGAAGGCACGCCAGACCTCTTCCCGCTGGGCCCGGTTGGGGGAACGCTGCAGAAAGGGCTCCACCAGCGAGCGCGAGAGAACGATGATGTGGCCGTCCTCACCCCGATCCTCCGCCGCACGCCGGGCCGATGAGACCAGGGACCGGGGGAGCTCGTCCAGATCTTCCTCGGCCAGGTGCATCATCCAGATCTCGCTGTCCCCCACGTCGTTCTGGGTGAACTGGGTGTAGAGCCCCGCCAGGCGGGTCCGGATCTCGGCGAAGCGGTCCCGGTCCGCCCCCTCGAGCTGGGCGCCGGCGCGGACGAAGTTCTCGTGGGTGACCTCCAGAAGCCGGGCCTCCTGGGACGAAAGCCCCAGCTCCTCATGCTCCAGGTAGAGGGCGTCCACTCGGGCGAAGAGCTCAGGGTTCAGGGAGATGGCGGCGGAGTGGGCCGCCAGCCGCGGACTCATCTCCCGCTGGATGGCACGGATCTCATCGTCGGCCACCGAGTTGGCCAGGTTGGAGAAGACCAGGGAGACCCGCTGCAGATCGGTCCCGGCCAGCTCCATGGCCACCATGGTGTTCTGGAAGGTGGGCGCCTCCGGGTTCGAGGCGATGGCCTCGATCTCGGCGTTGTGGGTCGCCATGGCCGCCTCAAAGGCCGGGATGAAGTGCCCGTTCTCGATGAGGTGGAAGGGGGGGGCGCCGAAGGGCGTATCCCACTCACCAAGGAGGGGATTGTCGGCCGGGTCCACCTCGGCGACGGGGGCGGTGGTGGCGGTCTCCATGGATTCGTCCGGTTCAGGTTCGCAGGCCAGGAGCAGGAGAACGGGGGCCAGGGCAACGAGGATTCGGGTCCGGGTCATCTTTCTCAGGTCCAGTTTCTCGGGATCCAGTGGGGTCGTGGGGGACATCCGGGTCGATAGGGATACTTACCGAGTGCCGTCCCGGGTTCCCTCCCGGGCGGCGTCCCGGAGGGTCCGCGCCGTCTCCGCGTCCAGGACAGGGCGCTCCGGGAGCCCCTCCGCCCGCTGGAATGCCTTCAGCGCCGATATGGCCGCCTCGTCGAAGGCGCAGCTTCCACCCTCCTGGTGGAATTCGTCGTGTCCCACCGCCGTCAGGAGGCGCCGGAGTTCGCAGATATGGGGCCCCGCCGGAGCGCTCACCGCCATCCGCCCACGGGGCACGAAGTGGTCGGCGGGGTGGAAGACCCGCATCCAGACGTCGTAGACCCGCTCCAACTCCAGGATGGGCTCCACATGGTCTTCCACGCGGAGGTCGGCGTACCGGTCGTCGCCGCCCTGGTATCCGCCCCCGTCCCGCACCACCAGGAGGCCGGCGCCCTGCATTCCCCGGGTGTCGCCGCCGGCCGCCTGCCCGGCCTTGAGGGCGTGGAGGAGGCGCTCACCGAAGGGCCAACCCCCGTCCCGGGCCTCCTCGTAGGCGCCGGCCATGGCCTCCAGCACCTCGGGCCCCGCCAGGATGTTGCCCTGGACGCTGTAGCCATCCCCGATCCGGTGGCCGGTCCAGTCGGTGGTGGACTCGCCGGTGTGGGCGGCGATGCGGCACTCCCGATCGGCCACGGCAAACTGGCGTCGGGCCGAGCCCTCGTCGGTGCGGAGGAAGTGATCCCGGACCTCCTCGGCCGAGGCGCCCTCCTCCAGTAGACGCAGACCCTCGTCCTTGTACGCCACGTTGGCCAGGGCCTGGGTGGCGATGGCTCCCACCCCGGCCCGAGCGGCGGGGACAATGGAGCCGGCGCTCACCACCCGGGACTGGATGGCGACCCCCCAGAACCCCTCCTCCAGATCGCACGCCACGATGCTGAAGGTGGAGAGGGGAGGCGTGTCGTGGTGGTTCCCAGGGGTGTCCTGAGCGGCGAGGGGGACGGCCCAGAGGGAGATGACCCAAAGGGACATGGCCCGGATGAGCAGTCCGGGTCCCAGGGGGCTACCCCAGGGGCCGCAGTGGGGCCCTTCCTCGATGCTTCGGCGAGTCCCATCCCTCTGTCGTGGCCCCCCGACGTAGCGGCTCACTACACTCCCTCCTCGGCAGTGCCGCCACCGGGAGCTGCATCACCCACGCCCGAATCCGCAGAGTCCACGTCAGGAGCCTCGGCCAACAGCCCGTCCAGGATCTGGTTCAGGGTGGCGCTGGGCCGCATGGCCCGGGCGGCGAGCTCCGGGTCCGGCATGAAGTACCCCCCAAGCTCCTGCGGTGGGCCCTGGGCGGCGTTCAATTCGCCCACGATCTTCTCCTCGTCCCGCGCCAGCGCCTCGGCCACGGGAGCGAATCGAGCCGCCAGCGCCCCATCGGCCTCCTGCGTCGCCAACTCCTGGGCCCAGTAGAGGGTCAGGTAGAAGGTGCTCCCCCGGTTATCCAGTTCGTGGACCTTGCGGGAGGGAGAGCGGGACTCCTCCAGATAGCGGGTGGTGGCAGCGTCCAGGGCGTCGCCCAGCACCCGGGCGCCGGGGTTTCCGAACCGCTCATCCAGGTGCCGGAGCGAGACAGCCAGCGCCATGTACTCGCCCAGCGAGTCCCAGCGCAGGTGCCCCTCCTTCACGAACTGCTGGACGTGCTTGGGCGCCGAACCCCCGGCTCCGGTCTCGAAGAGGCCCCCGCCGTTCAGGAGGGGGACGATGGAGAGCATCCGGGCGCTGGTGCCGATCTCCAGGATGGGGAAGAGGTCGGTGAGGTAGTCCCGGAGAACATTTCCGGTGACGGAGATGGTGTCCTCGCCCCGGCGGATGCGCTCCAGGGAGAAGGCCATGGCGTCGGCGGGAGCCAGGATCCGGATCTCCAGCCCCTCGGTGTCGTGCTCCGGAAGGGTCCGCTCCACCTTCTCCACCAACTGGGCGTCGTGGGCCCGCTCCGGGTCCAGCCAGAAGACGGCGGGGGCACCTGTGGCCCGGGCCCGCTCAACCGCCAGCCGGACCCAGTCGCGGATGGCGGCATCCTTGGTCTGGCAGGCCCGCCAGATGTCGCCGGCCTCGACCCGGTGCTCCAGGAGCGTCGCCCCTTCACCGTCCACAATGCGCACCGTTCCCGGGGCGGCCACCTGGAAGGTCTTGTCGTGGGAGCCGTACTCCTGGGCCTTCTGCGCCATGAGCCCCACATTGGGGACGGTGCCCATGGTGGTAGGATCAAACTGGCCGTGGGCCTGGCAGTCCCGGACCACTGCGTCGTAGATGGGGGCGTAGGACGAGTCGGGGATCACCGCCGCGCAGTCCTGGAGCTCACCGGCCGCGTTCCACATGCGCCCCGAGTCCCGGATCATGGGGGGCATGGAGGCGTCGATGATGATGTCGCTGGGCACGTGCAGGTTGGTGATGCCCCGGTCCGAGTCCACCATGGCCAGCGCCGGGCCCTCGTCGTAGGCCCGGCGGAGATCCGCCTCCACCGCCTCCCGCTTCTCGGGGGGAAGGGAGGCCAGTCGGGCCTCCAGATCCCCGATCCCGTCGTTGGGATCGAAGCCCACCTCGGCCAGGAGGTCGGCGTGACGCTCCAGCGCCTCCCGGAAGAAGACCCGCACCGCGTGGCCGAAGATGATGGGGTCCGAGACCTTCATCATGGTGGCCTTGAGGTGGAGGGAGAAGAGGATCCCTTCCTCCCGCGCCCTCTCCATCTCCCGGGTCAGGAAGTCCACCAGCGCCGCCCGGCTCATGTAGGCGGCGTCCAGGACCTCGCCGGCCTGCAGTGGAAGGGACTCCTTGAGCACCGTGACGGTGCCGTCTTCGGCCACATGCTCGATGCGGGCCGTGGTGGGGGAAGGAAGGGTGACGGAGATCTCATGACTCCGGAAGTCGCCGCCGTCCATGCACGCCACCCGGGTCCGGGAGTCCTTGGGCCAGGGGCGCATGCGGGGCGGGTGCTTGCGGACGTAGGCCTTCACCGGCGCCGGGGCCCGGCGGTCCGAGTTCCCTTGCCGGAGGACGGGGTTCACCGCGCTCCCCTTCACCCGGTCGTAGCGGGCTCGGATCTCCCGCTCCTCATCGGTGGCCGGTTCGTCGGGATAGTCCGGGAGCCCGTAGCCCTGCCCCTGCAGTTCGGCGATGCACGCTTTTAGCTGCGGCACCGAGGCGCTGATGTTGGGGAGCTTGATGACGTTGGCCTCGGGTCGCTTCACCAGTTGGCCCAGATCCGCCAGATCGTCGGGGATCTCGACGCCGCCCTCGAGCCGGTCCCGGAACGCCGCCAGGACCCGTCCGGCCAGGGAGATGTCCCGGGTCTCCACCGGAACGTCGGCCATGCCGGCAAAGGCCCGGAGCACCGGGAGCAGGGCATGGGTGGCCAGCGCCGGGGCCTCGTCGGTCCAGGTGTACTGGATGGAGGGGGGGGATTCGGGGTGGGTCTCGCCGGTGGGGGGCATCGGCTCTCCGGTTCGGGGCGTCGACGTGGAGGGCTCGGACCCGGGCGGGGTGCTCCGGAAGGAGAGCGCCAGGGGGGTGGCCCCTTACCCTGCGCCGTTCCGGCCCTAGATTTCCAGGCTCCGGGCGGGGCGGACCTCGTGTGCCACCCCGGCCGGTGCGTCTTCAAGAGTAATGGATCCCGGGCTCTCGCCACTAGTTCGGAGGCGCCGGTGGAGCCCGCCTCCGGGGCCCGGGGCGCCGCCGCCGACCGGTGGCCGTCGGCTCGCCTGGTCACACATACCCCCACCCCATGCTCCTCAGCGCCCCATGACCCTGAACGC
>REEG01000237.1 GCA_007695195.1 Gemmatimonadales bacterium
GAGCTTCTCCGCTTCGCCGGCTCGCAGGGCGACCTCGGTCCCTGGGGGAATCACGGCCATTTACGGCATGAGCCAGTGGTTCATCCAGCTCACCGTCCGCTCCAGCCCGTCCACCGTTCGCCACGGGGTCCAGCCGCCATGGGCCGACTCCGGATACCGGACGAACTCGGCCGGCACCCCGGCCTTGACCAGGGAGAGGTACCACTGCTCGGCGTCGGTCATGGGGGTCCGGAAGTCCAGCTCCCCGTGGAGCACCAGGGTGGGCGTGGTCACATTCTCCACGTAGGAGAGGGGGGAAGAGGCCCGGAAGACCTCCCGAGCCTCGTGGGGCGCCCCCCCGAATTCCCACTCCAGCGCCTGCTGCGCATCGCCGGACAGGTAGGTGGTCTTCCAGTTGGAGATGGTGGCCCGGGTCACGGCGGCGGCGAAGAGGTTGGACCGGGCCGTGAGCCAGTTGGTCATGTACCCGCCGTAGCTTCCCCCCGTGACCCCCACCCGCTCCCGGTCGATCTGGGGATACCGCTCCAGCACCGCCTCCACCCCGGTGAAGAAGTCCTCTTCATCCATGAGCCCCCACGCCGCCCGGGTCACGTAGGTGAAGTCGTGGCCGTAGGCGGACGACCCCCGGGGGTTGGGGTAGAAGACGAAGTACCCCGCTCCGGCCATGACCTGGAACTGGTGCGAATAGTTGTTTCCGAAGGCGGCGTGGGGACCGCCGTGGATGGACATGACCATGGGGTAGCTCCGGTCCGGATCGAAATCCACGGGAGGAAGGACCCATCCTTCGATCTCCGTCCCGTCGGCCACCGTCCAGTGGATGACCTGGGCCTCGCTGAGCGCCACCTCCGAGAGCCACTCCTCGTTGAAGTGGCTGACCTGGATCTCGCCCTCACCGTGGAAGTCGGCCACGAAGACGGCGCCCGGCTGGGTCGGACTCGTGGACACGTAGGCCAGCCGGCCCTCACCGGCGTCGGCCGTGAACCCGCTGAGACGCCGGTCCCCTTCCGTGACCTGGCGGACCTGGCCCGGCGCGTCGACCCGGACCTCGAAGAGGTGCCGGTCGCCCCGGATCAGGTCGTCGTAGCGGAGGGCCTCGCCGTGGGCCAGCCACTGGGGGCTTCCCGACGAGCGGCTCGGGTGCTCCGGCGCCTGGCCGTCCACCAGCATCCGGGGCTCACCCTGGAAGGCGAAGGCGGCGTCCACCCCAACCACGAAGAGGCCGGTGGGCTGGCCCTGGCCTGATCGGCGAAGGAAGGCCAGCGTGCCTCCGTCCGGCGACACGGCGGGATCCGAGTAGGTGGCCGCCCCTTCCTCCGTCAGCGTCCGGACCGCGCCTCCATCCCTGGACACGGCGTAGAGGTCGCCGCCCACCCGGTGCTGATCGTACTCGGCCGGTTCGGCGTCATTCCCCACGAAGACCAGGCTCCGGCTGTCCCGGGACCACGCCGGTCCCATGACCTGGAAGGGCACATCGGTGATCTGCCGGGCCTCGCCCCCCGTCGCCGGCACCACCCAGAGTTGGGGAGTGGGCACCGCATCCGGGTGAGGAAGGGGGCTCGCCTGCCCGTTCTGCCGGAAGTTGGCGTGGGTGATGACGTGGCCGTCGAACCGGTCCCGGTGGGTCACCGACGAGATGGCGTCCGGGGCCACGCGGCGGGCGTCGCTGGGGCCGTCGGCGTCCGGCCGCTTCACCATGGCGATCCACTCCCCGTCGGGAGACCAGAGGGGCGGAGCGTCCACCCCTTCGATGCGGAAGGCCTCCCCCGCCGGCTCGTCCACCCGGATGAACCAGACCGGGTTGCCCGAGTTGTCCCGGTTCGACTGGAAGCTCAGGAGCGACCCGTCCGGCGACCAGCTGGGAGAGTGGGAGTCGTGGGCCGGACTGGTGAACTGGAAGGGCTCCCCCTGCGGCTCGCCATCAGCCAGGCGCTGCACCCAGATGGAGCGGACCCGGTCATTCTCTTCCTCCCGCACCCGGGTCACCGTGAAGGCCAGGAGTTCCCCGCTCGGAGACATGGCCGTCTGCCCCACCGAGACTTCGCGGTAGAGGTCGTGGGGTGAGACCGGCCGATCCTGGGCGAGGGCGGGGACCGCCACCATCAGGAGGGCGCCCAGGGCCAGAAGCCCGGGCCGGAGGCCGGAAATGAGAGTCCGACCGGAGGACGCGGCGGAGGCACAGCGGAGGGGAGACCAGGTCATGGTTCAGCAGGCACTTTGGGGGGAGCCGCAGGGTTCACAGGACTCCCGAACGTAGGCCGGGCTCCGGAGCAAGGCAATCGAGGAGGGAGGGAGCCGCGGCAGCGGGCTGGGGGGTCGCACCAAGCGCGGGGTCGCGCTGTCCCAAGCGGGGTAGGGCCGGTCAAGGCGGGGAAACTCTACAACGAAGCTCTTCGTATCAGCCCATTGTAGAGTTCCCCTACCCACCCCCCCCTACCCACCCCCCTACCACCCCCACCCCCTCAGAACTTCACCCCCAGAATGAGCTGGGGCACGAAGATGGGCGAGTCGATGTCCTCGTCGAAGCGCGGCGGCCGGTTGGTCCGGAAGATCCCGAACCCAACCCCTGGCGCCGGCTGCAGGTAGAAGCGCGGCGTGAGGTGGAACCGGTACCCGATCTTGGGTTCGGCCCAGAGCTCCCAGCCCGCATACCGGCGGTCCGTGACGGTGGAATACCAGTGCCCCCATCCGGGCCAGAGCTCCAGCTCCACATGGAGCCCGCGCCAGAGGTAGTGGCGATACCCCAGCAGGATGTTGTAGACGTCCGAGGTGATGGTGCCACTGGTCCAGCCCTGGTAGGCCGGACCGAAGAAGATCTCCCGGCGCGCGTCCAGTCGACGGTTGATGTGGACGGGGAAGATCCGCACTACCGGATAGGTCAGGCTCGTGCCCACGCTCCACCCCGCCTCGTCGCTCTCCGCCGGGCGGGGGGTCTGGGGGGGCTGTGCCAGAACGGGCTGCACCGCAGGGGTCTGGGCCGCAGGGGTCTGCGCCTCCAAGGGCTGCGCACCCAGCCCCGGAGCCGCGCTTCCTCCCAGAAGACCGAGGAGGAACACAAAGAAGGCTGTCTGCCGAACGAGTGCGAAGGCGCCCATGCTTGGACATTTGGTGCCACACCTCGAACCCGTCAAGCTTTTTGGTTCTTCGCCCATTTCGGCTCGGCGACGGCGCGCCCCCCCCGCACCCCATCCTCGTCCATGCGCACCTGGAGTACTCCACTTCCCCCAAAGGGAGTGCACCCGCGGGATGGACCCGGGAGTGCACACCCCTGGGCCTTTGTTCATGGACACTGTTGGTGACGGGTCCCTATGGGGGTTCCTTTTGGAGGGCCCCGAGGGGCGGCACCTTTGGGGATGTGTACGCCTCGCCAACAGCATCCACGAACGTAGGGTGAGGGGCGCCTACAGCCGCCTCTCACCCAGGGTTAGGACTCTCACGGGCCATCTACCCCCGGAACACATTGGCGTCCATCGCCGGTCAGTGTCCGCTCCCGTCAACAGGGCGGAAGGATGTCGCTGGCGTCCGGTCCCTCCTTCCACCGCCGTCGGGACTCCGGGTCCTTCGTGAGATGCCGTCGCGACTTGGATAGCGATCGGGCCAACCTCTCCGCCAGTTTCTGCTCGCCTCGCCCTACCGTGTCCCGAAGCACCTGGCGCTCAGCTTCCGTGAGCGGTGTCCAGTGGATCCAGAACTGATCCCCACCCCACCGATCGTTCCAGTCGACGAACTCGAGCCAGTGCTGGAGAACCGGAATCCGGCAGCGGGAGCAGCGCATGAGAAGGAGCCCCTCGTGGTTCCCGTCGAAGACCGGCACCTCCAGTTGAAGTTCGTTGTCCGTCTGACCCAGGTCACCCTGCAGGCAGTGCTGGCACCCCACCTCCGCTCCGGCCGGCGATTCCGGGGTTCCCTTCGTGTGTCGAGCCATGGTCCAGTCGTCCGGCGGCTCAGGTTCAGCGGGCTGGTTCGGGCGGCCGAGGCCAGAGCCGCAGGTGGCCTCGCGCGGGAGTCGGACCGGCGACGGTCCATGGCCGCGGGCGGAAGGTGCTCCCCCGGGCCCGAATTCAAGATGCCCAGGGGGTACGACAGAAACCGCGCCCTGCTCACGGGTAGCGCTTCGAGGCCCCAGAACACCGACTCTCCGCTCAGGGATGGAGCCGCACGATTCGCCCCGGGTTTCCAGGGACACACGCCAGCAGCTCCGAGTCGTCGGCCCACGCGATGCTCCCCCCTCCCGGATCGCTGGGCCCCAGGACGCGGGATGAGCCGTCGGCTTCCCGGAGGTGGATGCGTGTGCGACCGCCCCAGCTCCCGAAGCGCGTCCGTGAGTCGACCCAGGCCAGCCGGGATCCATCCGGCGACCAGGCGAAGGTGGTGATGAGCGCCCCCGCCCCCAACGGCGCGAACCGGGGAGCCCGAACCTCCACCAGCGTCCGGCCCTCGGCGTCCAGGATCCGGGCCCGGCTCTCTCCGGGGCCCTGGACCACGCGGCTCCCCCGAGTGATCACCGGATCCGGCGCCTCCGGTTCCAGGAGGCCGGCGGGCCGGCCGGACCCGGGTGAAACCGGGCGCCCCTCCGTCCAGAGATCCCACGCCCGGCCTGGGCGGGACTCGCACTGGGCCGAGGCGCGAACCCCGAGGGTGGGGACCGATGCCTCCAGCGAGGAGGTCCCCACCGGCAGAGAAAAGACGTTGGGAATCCTCGGCTGGGCCGGGTCCGTGGAAGGGAGGGCCGGGCCCTGGAGAACCGCCTCGGTCCCGTCGGCGCTCCAGCAGAGGGTCTGCAGATCCGGCGGCCGCCCCCCGTCGATCCGGGCCCGAGCCTCGGGGCTCACCTCCGGGACCCGGCGCTCCCCGGACTGGAGATCCACCAGCACCAGGTCGCCGGACTCCTCCGCGAAGAGGAGCCGGTGTCCGTCCGGCGAGACGCCGAAGGGGACCTGGAGGCTGCAGACCGCGCCCACCGTTCCCTCCACCACGGTGCCTGGCGATCCGGCCTCGGGCCCGCAGGCCACCACCGAGAAGAGGATGGCGCAGAGGAGGGGGAGCGCCCGCCGCCATGGCCCGGACCACCGAAGAGTGCGCGGCCAAGGGAGAGCCCGTCGGCGGGGAGGATGGGGCGCGGTACGTACCGTCATTGGCCTTCCTTCATTGGAGGCAGGGCCCAGCGTGAGGACGCCATAGGAGGCAGGGGCCAGCTTGAGGATGCCATTGGAGGCAGGGCCCAGCTTGAGGATGCCATTGGAGGCGGAGCCCAACCCCGGGATGGCGCTGGGGGCGGCCCCACCAACCCGATCATGCCGCCGGCACTACCGAGGGCGCAGCAAGGCCGCCATGGCCGGATCCTCCCGATGTGCGTGGAGCAGGGGGTCGTCCCGGACGCTGAACTGAACCCGGGTTCCATCATGATGGGCCTGCCCCAACAGTTCCACCATAAGGAGCGCCTCCGCCAGGTGGGCCCGAGGGTCGGCCGCGGGATCCCGGGCCAGATCCGTGCGACCCCGGGTGACCGTCTCCAGGGGAAGAGGTGGACATGACCCGATCCGGATGGAAACGACGTTAAGGAAGTAGACCCGGGTGCGACGGCCCGGCACGCCTTCACCGCAAGCTGATGGGGCCCGTCCCCTTTCGGCAAGGAGCTTCCCTTATGATCCGCCGACCCGCGGCCCGGTTCTTCGCCCTGGCCCTCACTCTGGCTTCCGGCCTC
>REEG01000281.1 GCA_007695195.1 Gemmatimonadales bacterium
GTCTGGTATCCCACCGGAGTGAGGAGTGCCGTACTGGCGGCAAAGGTGACGGCCATGACGAAGGCGAAGGGGTTGGCGTCCATTGCCGCGGCGGCGCTCACCGCCACCGGGATCATGAGCACGACGCTGGCGTTGTTGCTCACCACATTGGTGATGAGGGAGGTGAACAGATAGAAGACGCCCACCACCAGCAGGGGGGGTAACCCCTGGGTGGACCCCACCAGGAACTGGCCCAGATAGGCGGCGCCGCCACTCCGCTCCAGCGCCATCCCCAGGGGAATGACGCCGGCCAGGAGGAAGATCACGTTCCAGTCCACAGCGGCGTAGAGTTCGTTGGGGCGGAGGCAACGGGTGGCCACCAGAGCCACCACGCCGGCCAGGGCGGCGGTGACAATGGGAAGGAGACCGGTGGTGGCCGCCGCCACCACTCCGCCCACGATGGCCAGAGCCACCGGGATCCGCTTTCGCCGGAAGCCATCTTCCTCGATGACCCGGCTGACGATGAAGTTCCGGTCCGCTTGCAGGCGACGAATGGCTTCGGGTCCCGCCTGCACAAGGAGGGTGTCGCCGCCCTTCAGCCGGATCCCGTCCAGTCGTTTGTGGAGAATTCCCCTTCCCCGTCGAATGGCCAGGACCCAGGCATCGAAGGCCTGGGCAAATCCCAGCGAGCGCAGGTTCTCCCCGACGACCCGCGTATCGGAGAGTACCACCAGCTCCACCAGGGATTGGCGGGGGGGCTCATCCTCCTCCTCCTCAGTGTCTTCCTCTTCTGATTCACCATCGGTGGCGAGACCGGGGTCGGGCCTCATCCCCAGATCCACCCGCTCCACCCGGCCACCGCCCCCCAGCGCCACATCGGGGAGATCCAGGAGCTCCCGCACCGTGGAGGGGTCGGTGCGGGCGATGAGGACGTCCCCCTCCCGGATTCGTCGTCCACCCAGCGGCTGCTCCAAACGCGTATCATCCCGGCGGATCCGGAGGACATCCAGATCGATATCCAGCTCTTCCACCATGGCCTGCACCGTGAGACCGGCCAGCGATGAGCCCTCCCGGACGTGGAGCTCGGTAAGGTAGTCGTCCATTTCGAAGGTCTGGATGGGGTCCTGGCGGGGTTTCAGCCGAGGCGGTGTCAGATACCACCCCACCAGGAGGAGGTAGGCGGATCCCACCAGGAGGATGACAATGCCGAGCTGGGAGAACTCGAACATGGAGAAGGGTCGATCCAGTAGACGCTCCGAGATGTCGCTGGCCAGGAGGTTCGTGGATGTCCCGATGAGGGTGAGCATCCCCCCCATCATGGAGGCGAAGGAGATGGGGATGAGATAGCGTGAGGGGGACACATTGGTGCGGTTGGCGATGTTCACCGTCATGGGGATCATCATGGCCACCACCGGCGTGTTGTTGATGAAGCCGGCGGTGCCCCCTGAGAGTCCCACCAGCGCCGCCAGTTGCCGGCGCGGCTTTCCCCCTGTGATCCGGATGATCCTGTCGCCTACCATCTGGAGCGCTCCTGTTCGCCGGATTCCCTCGCTCAGGATGAACATGGCCAGGACCGTGATGGTGGCCGGGCTGGCGAACCCGTAGAGCCCCTCGTTGGCGCCCACCCCGGTCCATGGCTCCAGGACCACCACCAGGACCATGAGGACGATGGCCGTGACGTCCACCGGGATGATTTCGGTGATGAACAGCACCAGGGCCAGGAGGACCAGGGCGAACACCACACCCATGTCCACGGTGAAGTCCGGCAGCCCCATCCCGGCTCCGGGCTCCAGCATGGCGAGGATGGCGGGAAGGAGCATGGGCGGTGGACCGGGGTGGACGTGAGCGGACTCGTCTGCCCATCTTCCCCGGGATGCCCCCGCCGAGTTCCTTCCCCGGAGATCCCACATGCCTGACAAAGACTTTCCGGACCTGCCCTCCGACGAGGAACTGGGCATCGACGGGATGGACGAGGAAGATCTCACCGGGGCCGACGGTGGGGAGGAGGAGCCACCGTCTCCCCCCCCGTCCGACCACCGGCCGGAGGAGCGCGGGACCAGGGCGAAGGACCACCGTGAGGACTCCGGCACTCATGACCACGGCGAAGAGACGGCGGCGCGGCCCGCCGGTGACCGCGGCGAAGCGACGCCGGCGCGGCCCGCCGGCCGGTCCGGGTCCTGGGTCGTGGGGCTGGTGACCCTCCTGGTCCTCCTGGGGGGAGGGTGGTTCAGCTCCGTGAACCGGGTCCTTCCCGCCCCGGTGCCGGCCAACGCGCCGGACACGTCCTTCTCCTCGTCGAGGGCGCTCTCAAACCTGGTGGAGCTGGCCCGGGCACCCCGGCCGGTGGGGTCCCCGGAACACGCCCGGGCCCGGGAGCTCATCGTGGGCTGGCTCCAGGGTCTGGGTCTCGAACCGGAGATCCATGAGACCGTCACGGTCCGGCGCGGAGAGAGCGGCGTCCGGGCGGTGACCATCCGGAACGTTGTGGCTCGGATTCCGGGAGTTGCCTCCACCGGGGCCGTGGTGCTCACGGCCCACTACGACGGTGTGCCCCTCTCCCACGCCGCCGCCGACGCCGGCCTTGGCGTGGTAGCCATCGTGGAAGCGGTTCGGGCCATTCAGGCCGGCCCTCCCCTCGAGAACGACCTCATCGTCCTCATCACCGACGCGGAGGAGATCGGACTCCTGGGGGCTCGTGCCTTTGTGGCGGAGCACCGCTGGATGGACGACGTGGCGGTGGTCCTCTCGGCAGAGATGAGAGGAGCGGCCGGACCGGTCTACATGTTCGAGACCGGGGCGGACAACGGGTGGATCGTGGAGGCCATGCGGGCCGGAGACCCCCGGCCCCTGGCCGGCTCCCTTTCGGTGGAGCTCTACCGGAGGTTGCCCAACGACACCGATTTCACGGCGTTTCGGGAGGTGGGGATCCAGGGCCTGAACTTCGCCGCCATCGACCGGGCCGAGGTCTACCATCAGCCCACCGACATCGCCGCCAATGTGGAGGAGGCCACGCTGCAGCACATGGGGATGCGCCTGCTGGGAATCACCCGGGAGTTGGGCGGCCGGGACCTGTCTTCGGTGGACGCACCGGACCTGGTCTACGTGACGGTCCCCTTCCTGGGGATCCTGGCCTATCCACAGGGGCTGGCCCTTCCGGTCTCTGCCGCAATCCTCCTCCTCTGGATCGCCTCGGTGGTGATCCTGCTGCGTACCGGTGCTCCCCTCTGGGGCGTTGCGGTGGGGACCGGACTGACGCTGGTGGCGGGGGGGCTCACAGTCCTTGCCGGGTGGGGGATGATGCAGTGGCTTCCCCGATTCCACCCTGAGTACCGATCCTTGGTGCCCGCCTTCTACGGAGAGGGGTGGTACCTCCTGGCCCTGGTCGTGGCGGGGGGGGCGGTGACCACGGCCCTGGTGGGGCTGGCTCGACGCTTCACCACTCCGGCTTCCCTGGCTGCCGGTGCCCTTCTGATTCCGGTCCTGGCTGCGGTGGGGGCGGCCCTGGTCGTCCCCCTGGGGGCGCTGGATCTCCAGATTCCGGCGCTGGCGGGGACGCTGGCGGTGGCGGCGCTGGTCCTGGGTCATCGGGGGGGAGTGTCGGCCCATCCGGCGTACTGGTCCCGGATCCTGGTGCTCCTTCTCTCGCTGGGGGTTCTGGCCCTCCTGGTCCCCCTGGTGCAGGGGATCCATGTGGCCATGGGCCTCCACCTGGTGGTCGGTCTGGCCATCCTTGTGGGGTTGGGGCTGGCCTGCCTGGTGCCGGCGCTGGATGGGTTGGGTGAGCCGAACCGGTGGTGGGCGCCGGTGGTGGGGCTGGTGGTGGCAGGGGGTCTCCTGGGCGCGGGGATCCTGCAGGCCGGGGCCTCGCCGGAGCGCCCCCTCCCTTCCACCCTCCTCCACGCGGTGGATCGGGACGCGGGCGAGGCGTGGTGGTTGACCCGGGATGATCCCGGGTTGGAATGGGCCCGGGACCGCTTCGGCCCCTTCCAGGAGTCCTGGGCCGGTGATCCCTTCGTCCTCCCCGGCAGCTACCTGGCCGAGCCGGCCGAAGTCCCGGATCTGCCTGACCCGGTGGTGGAGCTGGTGGAGACGGTGCCCGGGATGCTGGCCCGAACAATTCGCCTCAGGGTTTCCTCCGGGATCGGTGCCGAACTCGTGACCCTGGAGCTGGACCACGACGAGGAGTTCATCACGGTGGTGGCCGTGGACGGAGCCCGGGTCCCGGCCGGGCCGGCCCAGCGTCCCGGTGCCCGGCGCCCGGTGTCCCGCATCACCCATCAGGGCATTCCCCGCAACGGTCTTCTGGTGGACGTGGAGGTTCCGGAAGCGCTGGAGACGCTGCGGGTCCGTGTGGTGGAGGAGCACCTCCGCCCCGCCGAACTCCTGGGTCCTGAGCCGTTCCAGCGCCCGCCCCACCTCATGGCCAGCTCCCGCAACCGGAGCGACCGGCTCCTCGTCCGCACGTCCATGGAGGTCTCCATCCAACCGGAGGAGCCCACGGAAGAGCCGGTGGAAGAACCACTGGACGACCCCCTCCCCGAGCCACCCGACGACCCCGACGCGGACACGGCCCCCGATACGGTCACGGCCCCTGTCACGGACCCCGATACGGACACGGCCCCCGATACGGTCACGGACCCTGTCACGGACACGGCCTTCGACGCGGCCCCGGACATGGGCGAAGAGACCACCGGGGCATCCATCGCACCGGCCCAACCGAGGGGGGGAGGGGGCCGGTACCACGTGCGGTGCGACCTTAGGGATGCACGACGCCCCGTTTCGACTCAATTGTCGTCGGGGGCGTTAAGGCGTTGGGGGTGTGCAGGGTTTCGCCCGCATATGAACCAAAGTCTTCACGCAGTTGCCCTTCTGCGTCCCGTAGCCGACGGCTCCGTCCCCAACGGCTCCGCTCCCTCGCCCTCGGCCCCACCTCCCGCAAAATTAGAATCTGGATTCTAATTCTGGCTATCCGGGGTATCCAAGGAACCATGTCACCACCGGCTTGATCTTTCAGAAAGGCAACGATTGAGAAGTTGACCCTCCCCCCCTCCCTTCCTGGGGAGTCGTGGGGCCTGAGCGCCAAAGGCGCGAGGAACAGCCCCCCGAAACAGCCCCCCGAAACACCGCCCCGCACCGCAGCCCGATCCTCGTCCTCGCATCCCTCGAGTCCCCATCCCTCAAGTCCGCGTCCCTTCAAAGCTCGAACGCCCCACTGGCGGGATTGCACCCCCGGAGTCCACCCCTGGGGGTTTGTTCTTGGAGCGTGTTGGTGGTGGGTCCGTATGCAGCGTCAACTTCCGAAGATGTGCGCACGGGACGGGAATGAGGGTGTGCGCGCGGGTAACGGGAATGAGGGTGTGCGCGCGGGTAACGGGGATGTGCGCACGGGACGGGAATGGGGGTGTCCGCGTGAGGATGCGCCTGCGTTGTCCGTGCCCCGCCAACAGCAATCCAGAACAAACGCTGAGGGGCATTACCAGGCACACTCATGGCACCCGTGGCAACCACGAAGCTGAAGGCATGCGAGGGGGTCTTCAGACCGGAGGGGAGGGGGCTACACTCAGGTTCGACATGCGTCTCCTGCCTGGGAGTGTGACCGGGATCGTGCCCGGGAGC
>REEG01000070.1 GCA_007695195.1 Gemmatimonadales bacterium
TGCAGGTGGTCCACATGGACCTCTACCGCCTCCGGGACCCGGAAGAGCTCTGGGAGCTGGGGTGGGAAGAGCTGGGCCAGGGCCCGGAGATCGTGCTGGTGGAGTGGCCGGAGCGGGCCGGAGAGCACCTTCCCGGCGACCGGTGGGACATCCACCTGGCCTCCCCCGAGCCCGGATCGGTGGAGCGGCTGGTTCAGGTCCACCGGGTGGGAACGCCGCCGCACCTCCCGGGCTTCCCGGTGCGTTTGGAGAGCCACACCTGATATGGCGGATGCTCTTCTCCTGGCCTTCGATACGTCCGGTGGGGTCGGGTCGGTGGCTGTGGCCCGGGGCCGGGAGATCCTGGCCTCGGAGATCCTCCCGGAGCGGGGTGCCCACGCCCGCCGGTTGATTCCCACCGTGGGCGAGCTGCTTCGCACCGCCGGCATCGAGCGGCGTGAGCTGGAGGGGATCGTGGTGGGGCTCGGCCCCGGCTCCTTCACCGGCGTACGCATCGCCGCCGCCACGGCGCGGGGGCTGGCGGCAGGGCTCCAGATCCCGGTCTGGGGGTGGTCGTCGCTGGCTGCCGGCGCCGCATCGCACCGCACGTCGATCCCGGATGCCGGGGCTCTCTCTGCCCGGGCCTGGCGCCTTCCCGGGCGGGATGCCCGGGGAGAGCCCGAACTCCCCGCCGAGGCGGATGGGTGGCCCCGCTACGTGCTTCTGGACGCCCGTGGCGACCGCATCTACGGGGCGTGCTACCGGATCCTCCCGGACCGGATGGAGATGGTGGTGGCGCCTCGGGGTGGGACCATCCACGATGTGTTGGCGGCGGCGCTCCCGTCGCCGGTTCTCTTCTGCGGCGAGGGGGCCCTCCGTCACGCCCAGCTCCTGGAAGAGGCGGGGCACCGGATCCTTCCCCTGCCGGCTGGGCTCCCCACCGCTCCCGGCCTCCTTCGCGTCCACCACCTCCACCCGGCGGCGGAGCCGTTCCCCCGGGACTCCCGCTGGGAACCGACCTATGTGCGCTCGTCGTCGGCGCGGCCGTCCAGAGCCCGCTCATCGTCCAGGGGTCCGTCGTGATGCGCCGTGTGCCGCCGTGTCCGTCGTCCAAGGCTCCGTCGTGACGTCCCGCGTGACGCCGCTCCTGTGGTGAGCCCCCGGGACCCGATGCCCCCGTGCTGATCCGCCCCGCCCGCACCGAAGATCTCCCCCGCATCGCCGAGGTGGAAGAAGCGGCCTTCTCCACCCCATGGAGTCTCCACTCCTTCCGGGCCCTGCTCCCCGTGGACCGCGTCCTCTTCCGGGTGCTGGAGGTGGAGGGGGTGGTCCTGGGCCACGGGGTCCTCTGGCGGGTGGGCGACGAGGGCGAGGTGGCCAACATCGCCGTCCACCCCCTGGCCCGCCGCCGGGGCTTCGGGTCGCGGCTCCTGGAGCACCTCCTGGGCGAGGCCGCCGCCGCCGGGGTGCACCGTGTCTTCCTGGATGTGCGTCCCTCGAATCTGGCCGCCATCCGCATCTACCGGCGGCGGGGGTTCCGGCCCGTGGGCCGCCGCACCAATTATTATCGGGAGCCGGTGGAGGACGCTCTGGTCCTCCGCCTGGACCTGGGGGAGCCCGACGCCGACGCCGAGCCCGCCGCCGACGCCGAGCCCGACGCCGACGCCGAGCCCCCCGCCGACACCGACACCGACCCGACACTCCCTTCCCCGAACCCCCGGATCTGACCATGGACCTGCACTTCTTCCGCGGTCGTCGCCTCCGTCGCACCCCTGAGCTCCGCGCCCTGGTGCGCGAGACCCACCTCCACCCCGGCTCCCTCATCCTCCCCCTCTTCGTGGAGGAGGGCGAGGGGCTCCGCAAGCCCGTGGACTCCATGCCCGGCGTGGTGCGCACCTCCCCCGACGAGGTGATCCGGGAAGGAAGGGCGGCGGCGGAATTGGGGCTGGGCGGTGTCATCGTCTTCGGGATTCCCGCCCGGAAGGACCCCGAGGGGACGGGGGCCTGGGCCGACGACGGGATCGTGCAGGAGGGGGTCCGGGCTCTCAAGGCGGAGTGCCCGGATCTGCTGGTGATGACCGATGTCTGCCTCTGCGAATACACCTCCCACGGGCACTGCGGACTCCTGGACGGAGAGGCCATCCTGAATGATCCGACCCTGGATCTCCTGGCCCGCACGGCGGTGAGTCACGCCCGTGCGGGTGCAGATATCGTGGCACCGTCCGATATGATGGATGGGAGGGTGCTCGCCATCCGGGAGGCTCTGGACGGCGCCGGTTTCCGGGAGACGCCCATCCTGAGTTACGCAGCCAAGTACGCCTCGGCGTTCTACGGGCCCTTCCGGGACGCCGCCGACTCCACCCCGTCCTTCGGGGATCGGCGGGGATACCAGATGGATCCGGCGAACGCTGCGGAGGCCATCCGGGAGGTGTGGGCCGACCTGGAGCAGGGTGCAGACCTGCTCATGGTGAAGCCGGCCCTGGCCTACCTGGACATCATTCATCGTGTGAAGGTCGAGACGGGGGTGCCCCTGGCGGCCTACCACGTGTCCGGGGAATACGCCCAGATCATGGCGGCCGCCCGTCTGGGGTGGCTGGATGAGGCCGCCGCCATGACCGAGGCTCTCCTGAGCATCCGGAGGGCCGGCGCCGACCTGGTGGTCTCCTACTGGGCCCTGGAGTTCGCCCGCCGCTACCACGGGGGGTGACCGACGGGGGCTGCCGGTGCGCACCCCTCGAACAAGGAGTTCCCATGATCACCCGGATCGCTCCGGTCTTTCTCCTGGCTCTCTTCCTCCTGGCGCCGGCGGCGCCGGCCTCGGCCCAGGACGCCGGGGAACGGAGCCACACGGTTCGCTCCGGCGAGACCCTCTCCGGCATCGCCTCCGCCCACCTGGGGTCGGCGGAGCTCTGGCAACGGATCTGGGAGGCGAATCGCCCGGCGGTGTCCGACCCCCACCTCATCCACCCGGGGCTCCGGCTCCGGATCCCGGGATCCCCGGGCGCCGGGGACGCGGCCACGGCCCGGGTGATGGGGTTCGGGGTTCCCGGCGAGGACGCGGCCACGGCACAGGCCCCGCCCGACGGTCCCGACACGGAACGCCGGGCGCTCCTTCGCAGCCGACCCTTCACGGCGCTGGACGCCGAGCCGTCCGGAGATGCCAGGACCGTCTTCCACGGCTCCATGCGCGCCTCCGCCTCCCGGTCCGACGATCGTCCGGGCGTCCTCATCTCCCTCCCCGAAGACCGCACGGCTCTCTCCATTTCCGCCATGCAGGCCGCCGCCTGGATCCAGGGGGCGGACGACGCCGAGCCCGGGATCGGACAGATCCGGAGCTTCGTCGGCGATGGCGCGCTCCGGGTGGAGCGCACCACGGTGCAGGTCTACGATGAGGTGGAGTTGGTCCTGGACGACGCGGCGTCGGTGGCGGTGGGGGACATGCTGGTGGCCTACCACCGGGTGGACCGGGTCCGGCACCGGGGTGAGGTGATGGCGCCCTCCGGGCTGATCCGCGTGGTGCGCCTCACCGACGCCGGCGCCGTTGGGCAGGTGGTAAATAGCTTCGATCGTCTGTCGCTGGGGCACTCCTTCTTTCCCTGTGAAGTGGCGGGGTTGAGCCCCGGAGTCCATGCCGAGGCCACCGACCGGGAGCTGCGCGGAACGGTGGTGGGTTTCCGGGAGCGCAAGGAGATTTATCTTCCAGGGGACCAGGCCTTCCTCGACCTGGGCCGTGACGACGGCATCGAGGTGGGCGACGAATTCGTCGGAGTGGTGGGGAACCGGGAAGAATGGGACGAACGGATCGTGGGGCGGTTCCAGGTGATCCGCGTGGACGAGGCGCACGCTACCGTGCGTCTGCGCTCCACCGAATCCCCCAGCGCCATTCGCTCGGGGCTGGAGGTCGCACTGTCCCGCAAGATGCCCTGACGGGATCCGGGCCGGAGGTCGGGACGGCGTGATCCACCTCGTCCCCCTCCTCATCTACGGCGTGGCCCTCCTTCTATGGATTCGGCTCCTCCTCAAGGGATCCGATGTCCAGGATCCGGCGGTGCCGGCGGGGATCACCGGCCTGGGGGTGGTGGTGCATGCCATCGCCCTGGGTTCGTTCTGGACCCGCTTCGGTGAGTTGCCGCTGGTGGGACCGGGCGCGGCCCTCTCGTCGCTGGCCTTCGTCGGCGGCCTGGCCATGGTGGCCACCCTCCCCCTGAAGGATGTGGGGCGGGTGGCCATCGCCCTTCTCCCCTTGGTCATGGTCATGCAGGGGGTGGCGCTGATCCTGGGGGTCCGCCCCTCCGAGACCGCCCTGGACTTCCAGGGGGCCGGCTTCGTCCTCCATGTGAGCTTCGCCTTCCTGGGCTACCAGGGGCTGGCTCTGGCCTTCGCCGCCGGACTCCTCTACCTGGTGCAGCATCACGAATTGAAGGAGAAGCGGCTCGGGCGCTTCTTCCACTTCATTCCCCCGCTGGCCACCCTGGACCGGCTTGGACGGGTCGGGGTGTGGGGCGGCTTCGGGGCCCTCACCGTGGCGCTCCTGCTGGGATGGGCCTGGACGGTGGAGCACCGGGGATCCCTGGAGATCTCCGATCCCAAGGTGCTCTGGGCCGTGACCAGTTGGTTCGTCTTCCTGGGGATCCTGGTGGCTCGCGGCGGGGGCGGGCGAAACGATTACCGGGGCGCGGTGGCCTCGGTGGTGGGGTTCGGTGTCGTCATCGGCACCTACCTCATCCTCCGGGTCACGATCGGCGGGACCGGGCTCTTCCTGTGAGCCTCGCCGTCGTCGGTGTCAGCCACCACACCGCTCCGGTGGAGATCCGGGAGCGCATGGCCTTCGCTCCCTCCGAGGCCTCGCAGGCCCTCATGACGCTCCGGCGTGAGGTGGGGGTGCAGGAGGCGGTTCTCCTCTCTACCTGCAATCGCACCGAGGTCTACCTCTTCCCCGCCGAACGGGTCGAGGTGGTGCAGGCCTGGGAGTCCATGCTGGAGGCGAAGGCCGGGCGGATCGAGCGGCGGATCCGGGATTATCTCTTCGAACAGCGGGGCGACGGGGTGGTCCGTCACCTCTTCCAGGTGTCGGCGGGGCTCGACTCGCTGGTCACCGGCGAGGCCGAGATCCAGGGCCAGGTCCGGGAGGCCTATGAGCGGGCGGTGGGCATGCCGGTGGACCCCCCGCTGGCGGGACCGGTGCTCAATCGACTCTTCCAGATGGCTCTCTCGGTGGGGGGGCAGGTGCGCGCCGAAACCCCCATTGGCCAGGGCGCCGCCTCGGCCGCGTCGGTGGCGGTGAAGCTGGCCAGGAAGATCTTCGGATCCCTCAAGGGGAAGCGGGTGCTCATCGTGGGCGCCGGTCAGACCGGCGAACTCATCGTGCAGGCCCTTCACCGTGAGGGGGCCCAGGGCATCACGGTGGTGAACCGCACGTACGAACGGGCCGCCCATCTGGCCCGGCAGGTCCACGGTCAGGCCCTGGAGATGGAGCGACTGGCCGAGGGCCTCTCCGGAGTGGACATCGTCCTGTCGTCCACGGCGGCGCCCCACCCGGTCCTCACCCGGGAGGTCTTCCGCCATGCCTTCCCCAGCGGCCTGCGACGCCCCCTCCTGGTCATCGATATCGCCATTCCCCGGGACGTGGACCCGGTTCTTGGCGACGAATCCGGCGTCTTCCTCTACAATGTGGACGACCTCCGGAAGATCGTGGACGAGCAGGTGCGACTGCGGGAGGGCGCCATCCCCGAGGCGGATCGGATCATCCGGGCTCAGCACGAGGAGTTCCGGACCTGGTACGCCTCGCTGGAGGTGGTTCCCGTCATTCGCACCATGCGGGACCGGGCCGACGAGTTCCGCACCTCCGAGTTGGAGCGCCTGCTGAGGGGAATGGATCACCTCTCGGACCGGGATCGGGCCAGACTCGAGGAGTTCTCGCACCGACTCATGAACAAGCTTCTCCACGATCCCACCGTCCGGCTGCGGAAGGGGATCCGGAGCGGTGGTGGGTCCCGCCTGGTGGAGGCGGCCCGCTTCTTGTACGGAATGGAGGATCATGAACACCCCGATTCCGAGTCCGGGAAGGCCCGGGCCTCGGAGGATGGGAACCACGGCCGCGCCTGGGGCGGGTCGAAGGAGACGAGGGGCCCATGATAGACACGGGAAGCGGGCGAACCGAGGCCAATCGACCCCGTCGGGTGCTGGTGACGGGCGGAGCCGGGTTCATCGGGAGTCATGTGGCCGAAGGATACCTGGCACGGGGCGACCAGGTCTGGATCGTGGACGATCTGTCGTCGGGGCGCCGGGAGAACGTCCCCGGTGGCGCCACCTTCCACGAGATGTGCATCGGCGATCCGGCGCTGGCCGACCTCTGCCAGGAGGTCCGCTTCGACCTGGTGAACCACCACGCCGCCCAGATCGACGTCCGGGTCTCGGTGGCGGACCCCGGTCGGGACGCCCGCATCAACGTCATGGGGCTCCTGAACCTGCTGGAGGCCGCGCGGCGATCCGGCACACGCCGCGTGGTGTATGTCTCTTCAGGCGGGGTGGTCTACGGGGAGCCCCACGAGCGGCCCACCCCGGAGATCTACCCGAAGCGGCCCCTTTCGCCCTACGGGGTATCCAAGCTGGCGGGCGAGTTCTACCTGAACTACTACCGCGAGGTACACGGAATGGACTATGTTGCCCTCCGTTACTCCAACGTGTACGGACCGCGGCAGGATCCCCACGGCGAAGCCGGCGTGGTGGCTATCTTCTGCAACCGGCTCCTGTCGGGCGAGGAGATCCATATCTTCGGTGATGGGGAGCAGACCCGGGACTACGTCTTCGTGAAGGATGTGGTGCAGGCAAACCTCCGGGTCTCGGAGATGTCCCTGCCCGAAGCCGGCGAACTGGACGACCGGGCCTTCAATGTGGCCACGGGACGGGGAACCAGCGTGAACCGCCTCGCCGATCTCCTGGAAGCGGTGTCGGGACGCCGGACGGCCCGCTCCTTCCAGGCGGCTCGGAAGGGGGAACTCCGGCACAGCATGCTGGATACCACCCGTCTGTCGGCTCGGGGCTGGTCGCCCCGCCACTCCCTGAAGGACGGGCTCCGGGAGACGTTCGAGTATATCGCCGCCCGGTCCGCCACCGTCGCCCCCTGACCACCTCCAACGATTCCAGATGATCCACCTCTTCCTCCTGCAAGCCGGACGCCAGGTCCCCGAGTCCGCCTGGGACCTGATCTGGGGCGGCACCCTCCCCACCAAGATCGTCCTCCTCGTCCTGGCCGCCTTCTCCATCGGAAGCTGGATCATCATCTTCTGGAAGTGGAAGCACTTCCGGGAGGTCCGCCGCGAGGGCGATCGCTTCCTGGACGCCATGGAGCGGGCCCAGCGACTGGAAGACGCCTACCGCCTCATCATCTCCCTGCCGGACTCGCCCTACGGGCGCGTCTTCCGTCAGGGGGTGAACTTCTTCAGCGAGCTCCGGCCCGGGGCGCTGCGCGAAGGAGCTCCCAAGACGGATGGGCTCTCCCTGACCCAGCTCGAGGCGCTCCGCATGACGCTGGAGAAGGAGGAGGCCGAGGAACGGGATGAGTTGGCGGTGGGCCTCACCTGGCTCGCCGTCATCGGCTCCGTTTCACCCCTGCTGGGCCTCATGGGAACCGTCATCGGCGTCATGAACGCCTTTCTGGGCATCGTGGCCACCGGCTCCACCAACATCGGCGCCGTGGCGCCGGGCGTGGCCGAGGCGCTGGTCACCACGGTGGTGGGGCTCGCCGTGGCCATCCCCGCCGTCATCGGCTACAACTACTATGTGGCCCGGTTGAACGCCGTGGCCGGCGAGCTGGAAGGATTCTCCAGCGAGTTCATCGGGACGCTGGCGCGAGAGGGGCGGGTGTGACGAGCAGCCGTCGCCGCCGAGGGGGGAAGGGAGGGCTGCCCGTCAACGCCGAGATCAACGTCACCTCCCTCATCGACGTGGCCTTCACCCTCCTGGTCATCTTCATCATCACGGCGCCCATGCTCCAGGGCGGCCTGGAGGTACAGCTCCCCCGAGCCCAGATCCAGCCCATCACCGCCCAGGACGACCCATTCATCGTGTCGGTGGACGATGAGGGACGGGTCTACGTGGGCGAGACGCCGGTGACGGTGGAGGAGTTCGCCGAGGCCTTCCCCCAACTCTTCCGCGCCGCCGGCGTCCAGGTCATCTATGTGAAGGGCGACGAGCGAGCCCTCTACGGCGAACTCTTCCGGGTCCTCACCACCGTGGCCCGAACCGCGCAGGAGGAAGGCGTGCGCTGGGCCCTTATCGGTGAACCTGAAAGCGTACGCTGACTCCGGAGCCCGTGGCCGGGGAAGGGAGGGACGGGAGCAACCCGTCCCGGTCCGGTGTAGAGACGGGAACGCCCATGTCCTTCCCTGATCAGAACCCCCGTCGACCCGGCCGCCGCCCCATCCTGGCCTCCGTGGCGCTCCACGTCTTCTTCGTGGTGGCGGCGTGGTGGCTCCACGCCCAGGCCAATACGCCCATCGAGTACGTGGCCTTCGAGATGGAGATGATCTCCATGGCCGAGCTGGAGGAGATGACCGACGCCCTCCCGCAGCCCGATGAGGTGGTCATGCCCGATCCCGATCCCGTTCCTCCGGCCCCCGAGCCGGAGCCCGAGCCCGAACCCCTCCCGCCGGAACCGGAGCCCGAACCCGAACCCCCGCCGCCTGAGCCTGAGCCCGAGCCCGAGCCGGAGCCCGAGCCTGAGCCTGAGCCCCAGCCCACTCCGCCGCGGGAAGAGGCGCCGCCGCGGGAAGAGGCGCCACCTCGGGACGATCCTCCGGCGGAACCCACAAGCGCCGAGATCGCTACACGGATGGAGGGACTGCAGCGGGACTTTCCGGCGTACTATTCGCGGATCGTCCAGGAAATCCAGCGCTGCTTCCGGGCTCCCACGGGGTCTGATCGGGGTACGTCGGTGGTGCGCTTCGAGATCGTCTCGGATGGGACCATCCCCACCTCGAGCATCTCGCTGCACCAACGCTCAGGGAATGCCCGGTTGGATGTGGCGGCGCTGGGGGCCATCGAGTGCGCGGGGGGCGGGCGGTTTGGCCCCCTCCCGTCGGATCTGCCCTTCGACCGGTTGCCGGTCCAGTTCACCTTCAGCCCCGCCGGTACTCGGGGGGGCGGTCCATGATGTCCACTGCAGCGGAGAGGATGATGGCTCGGAATCGGCATGGCGACGGACGGCGGGGGCGCGGGTTCCTGACGGGGATCGTTCTTCCCTTCCTCCTGACACTGGCGCCGGGGCTGGCGTTGGCGCCGGGGCTCGGAGCCCAGGACGTGGAGGACCGCTTCCCTGGGGTCAGCCTGGGGCTTCTCTTCGAGGGACGGACCCAGCCCGTCATCGCCATTCAGCCCTTCGAGGGCGGGGCCGTGGCGCAGCGGGCCGAGAACATCGTGGCCCGGAATCTCCGGCACTCCAATCGGTTCAGGGTGCTGGACTCCATCCCCGAGGCCTTCACCCGCGGCCAGGAGACGGTGGACTACGCGCTCTGGGACCAGCTCGGGGCCGACTGGCTGGTGACGGGGCGGCTGGATGGGGCGGGGACTCTGGTGCTGGAGGTCCACGACGTGATCTACCGGGAGACCCGGGACTCGGGGCGCTTCCCCATCCTGGCCCCGGACCACAGCGACTTCCGGCTTTCCGTGCACATCGCCTCCGACGCGGTGGTGCAGTGGGTCTTCAATGAGCCGGGCATCGCCGCCTCCCGAATCGTCTTCTCTCGACGCATGGACGACGGCTCCCAGGATCTCTGGATGGTGGACGCGGACGGGGAGAACCTGCAGCGCATCACCCGGGATCGGCCCGAAGAGGAGGGGCACCCCATCGCCATGTCGCCGGCCTGGTCGCCGGATGGGCGTCGTGTGGTCTATACCTCCTACCGGAGCGGTCTGCCCCGGATCTACGAACTGAATCTGGAGACCGGGGAGCGACGGAGTGTCCCGGCGCCCATGGCCGGGGACTACATCACCCCCACCTATCTTCCCGACGGAGAGCGGATCGCCTTCGCCGTGAACGCCGGCCGGAATTCGGGGCTGTTCACGTACAACATCGTGGAGCAGTGCTGCTTCGAGGAGTTGAGCCGGGGGCGCTGGGAAGACATCTCGCCCACCTTCGCCCCCGACGGAAGCCAGTTCGCCTTCAACTCCAACCGTCTCGGGGTGGGGGCGCCGCAGATCTATCGCCGGCCCGTGAATGGTGGCTCTCCGGCCATTGTGTCCCCCTACCTCTACGAGCGCCCCGGCTACTACACCTCCCCGGACTGGTCGCCGGTGGGCGACCGCCTCGCCTATCACGGCCGCATCGACCGGCGGGGGACCCACCAGATCCTGGTGTCCGAGATCGGGCGGCGTGGCCGGGTGGTGCAGTTGACGCAGGAGGGGAACAACCAGGATCCCAGCTGGGCCCCCGACGGCCGCCATCTGGTGTTCGCCGCCGAGCGAAACTGGGGCCGGGCCCTCATGATCGTGGATACCGAGACCGGCGCCACCCGCACATTGGTGTCGGGGATCGTGGCCCGGATGCCCGCCTGGTCACCGTCGCTGAGCGTGCGCCCCGCCGCCGACGCGGAGGCACCTCAGTAGGCCCCGGATCCAGGCCCCCGGTCCCTTGATCCTCGGGGGGTGCAGGCGGCACCGAGTCCCTGAAATGTGGAGGGAGGGGGGAGTAGCCCGGGGTGGCTGCCGGTGTTAGCTTTCCGGATCTTTGGAACAGGGATCCGCGACCGCGCAGGGGAGTTGAATTGGAGTGCGACGTTTGCATTCGAAACGCCGCTTCCCTATATGCAGGAGGATCCCCCGGCTCCAACCGGGCGGTCGCAGGTGGGGGACCGTGTATGGATCTGTGCTTTTCCATGAGGTGTAACAGGGACGGCCCGGGAGGTTTGGCCGGTTCTCTGGATGCCACAAGGGAATGTGCCGGATCGGACGACGGTGCCAATCGTGTCCATTCGTTCGTATCGCCAACTTCTTTTTACCGGGAGTAATTGCGATGTACCGTCGACTTCTCGTCGTCGCCGTCCTGTTGATCGGGGTCAGTGTAGGCGCTTGCCGCCGCGAGGCTCCCGAACCCCCCGCTCCCCCGCCTGCCGAGGAGACGGGTCCCGACCTGGATTCCCTCCGCGCCTATGAGGACTCGGTGCGGGCTGCCCGAGAGGCCGAGGAGCGGGCCCGCGCCGAGCGTGAGCGCGCCATCGCCGATGCCCGGGCCATCCTGGAGCAGCGTGTGAACTTCGACTTCGACGAGTCGGCGATCCGCTCCGACGCGGCGCAGGTCCTGCGCCAGAAGGTGGCGATCCTCCGCGCCAGCCCCGATGTGCAGTTGCGCCTGGAGGGTCACACCGACGAGCGCGGTTCGGCGGAGTACAACCAGGCGCTGGGCTCACGGCGTGCCCAGGCGGTCCTGGACTTCTTCCTGGACGAGGGCTTGCCGGAGAACCGCTTCGTCACCACGTCGTACGGTGAGGAGCGGCCCCTGGTCTCGGCCAGCACCGAGCAGGCCTGGGCCCAGAATCGACGGGTGGAGTTCGTCATCACCGCCGGCGCGGCCTCCATCAACCCGCCGGAGTGATTCGATCCCGAGGGTCGGCTCGACATGCTCCACAATCAGGGCTTCACGCCTGACGAGAGGTTGACATCATGAGGAAGACCCCTCCCCCATCCGGACGGACCCCCGCGACTCGTCGAGGACGCTTCCGGGTCGGGGGAGGGGTTTGTCTTTTCCTGGTGATGGCCATCCTCCTGCCCCTCACGGGGTGTGCCACCAAGGCGGATATGCGGGACCTCCAGGGCGAGATCCGTGAGCTTGCGCAGCGCCAGGATGCGCTCATGCGCGAATTGCGTGCCGAGCAGCGGGCGCAAGGGGACTCGCTGGGTATGCTGTCGGAGCGGTCCCGGCAGCACCAGTTGCAGCTCAGCCGTCAGCTCCGGGACATGGAAGATCAGTTGATCCGGGTCCAGGAGTTGGCCGGCCTCTCCCAGCAGGAACTGGCGTCGCTGCGGGATCAGATGGATCGGCGGAGCCAGCAGGAACTCTTCGGGCCCGTGGGTGGTCCCGGTGACGTGGACGGCAGTGGCGAGGCTCGGGAGATCTACGAAGAGGCCATGACCCAGTATCGACGGGGGTCGCTCACGGCGGCCCGTTTCGGTCTGGAAGATGTGGTGGGAAGCTTCCCCAACCATCCCCTGACCCCTTCGGCGCGGTACTTCCTGGCCGACATCATGGCGCAGCAGGATGAACTCGAGGCGGCGGTGGAAGCGTTTCTCCGGATTCCCGAGTTCCATCCCGATGCCGAGCGTGTACCCTATGCCCTCTACCGGGCCGGCCTCCTCCACCAGGAGTTGGGCAACACCGGCGAGGCTCGGGAATATCTGGAGCGGGTCGTGAACACCTGGCCCGACTCCGACGTGGCCGAAATGGCCCGGAGGGCGCTCCAGGAACTGGGCTGAGGCCCGGTCCCGACCCATGCGCTGTCCCAGCTGTGACTCCCCGCAGAATCGGGTGGTGGACACCCGGTCCAGTCGAGGAGGGCGTGCCCTGCGTCGACGCCGGGAGTGCGCCGATTGCAGCCTTCGCTTCACCACCTACGAGTACGTGGAAGAGCGGCCCATCCAGGTGCTCAAACGCAGTGGTGCGGCCGAGGATTTCGACCGGGCCAAGCTGGTCCGAGCGGTGAAGCTGGCGTGCGCGAAGCGGCCGGTCTCCCTTTCCGAGATCGAGAGTATCGCCGACGAGGTGGAGGACCTGCTCTCCCGTCAGGCGGGGGTGGAGGTCCCGAGCCAGGAGATCGGCGAGGCCGTCATGCGGCGCCTCAAGCCCCTGGACCGGGTTGCCTACATCCGCTTTGCCTCGGTGTACCGGAATTTCCAGGATCCCGACGAGTTCCAGGAGGTGATCCACGAGATGCAGGAGGGTGCCCGAAAGGAGCTTCAGCGGAAGCACCAGTCGGAACTGCCCCTGAGCTGACCTCCCCCGCCCGGTATCCATGCCTGCCCATCCCCCTCCAGGCCCTGCGCGTCGTGTGCCGCGCGGTCCCACCGGCGAGATGCCCTTCCTGGATCATCTGGAAGAGCTCCGCTGGCGCGTGCTGTGGTCGTTGGCGGCGCTGGTGGTGGCCACGGGCATCGGGTTTGCCCTGGTCCACTACTTCGGTCTGGAACTCCTGATCCGGCCCGTCCGCCCCTTCCTGGCCGGGGACCAACTGGTCTTCTTCAACCCGGCGACCCCCTTCTTCATCACGCTGAAGCTTGGGCTCCTGGTGGGGATCCTTCTGGCCTTCCCGATAGTACTCTATCAAGTATGGGCCTTCTTCTCGCCGGCGCTGGAGCCTCGCGAGAAGAAGATCATCGTCCCGAGCCTCTACTTCGGCCTGGCCCTCTTCACGGCGGGCGTGGCCATGGCCTACTTCTGGGTGCTTCCACTGGCCCTGCGGTTCCTCATGGGATTCCAGCAGGCCTTCCTGGAACCGGCCATCGAAGTGGGGGAGTACCTTGGGTTCGTGGTTCGCCTGCTCCTGGCGTTCGGGTTGGTATTCGAGCTTCCGGTGGTGATCATGATCCTGTCGGCTCTGGGGCTGGTGACGCCCCGGTTCCTGAGGGAGAAGCGCCGCCACGCCATCTTCCTCATCGTGGTTCTGGCCAGCCTCCTGACCCCCGGAGACATTGCCTCCACCTTCCTCATGATCGCGCCCATGATCGTCCTCTACGAAGTGAGCATCGTCATTTCAAGCGTCATTCAGCGACGCCGGGAAGAGCCGCTGCGTCCTTCGTCGGAGCCGCCGCCGGGGACCGTGGAGGCCGGGCCATGATGCACGGCCGGAGTGCCCTGGTGGGAGCGGCGGCGGCCCTACTGGTCCTGACCCTGGTCGCCCCGGCGGCGGGGTGGGCGGCCGCCTCTCCGGCGCCGTCGGAGCCGGGGGGGGCGGCTTCCGCCATGTCTGCGCCTGGAGATACCATCCTCTCCCGGGCCGATTCCGCCCGGCTGCGGGTGCTGGAGCGTCTGCGGGCGCCGGCCAATGGGGCCCGAGCGGGCCAGGTGGAGGTCGACACGACGGTGGCGGACACCCTCCCGGCCCTCCCCGATCTGCCGGTGGATCCGGACGCAGTGCCGGACACCCTCGAGGTGGATCCCGTCGGCGTGGACACCGTGACGGCGCCGGCGGCGGGGGCGCGGGAGCGGCGTCCCCTTCCGCCCACCGAGCTTCCGGCCGGGGCCGATTCCATCATGCGGGCGCTGGCGCAGCTTCCCGGGTTCTCGGTGGCCGCCTACCGCGGGAGTGAGGCGGATTTCGAGGCGGCGGACCGGCGTCTGGTCCTGCGCGGTACCGCCGAGGATCGGGCCCTCTTCTCCGGTCAGGGGAACCGGGTGGAGGCCGACTCCACCATCACCTTCGACGATGGGACCGGGCGGGTCCGCACCACGGGCCCCACTCTCTTCTCGCCTCAGGAAGGGGACCCGGTGGAGAGCACCGCCCTGATCTTCGACCTGGAGCAGCGCCGGGGAACGGCGCCGGCGGCCCGCACCACCTATACCGACGCCAACACCTGGTTCGTACGGGGTGATCTGGATTCGGTGGAGGAGGGCCGGATCTTCGGGACACGGGCCCGGTTCACCTCGTGCGACCACGATCCGCCCCACTCCTTCTTCGAGGCGTCGCAGGTGAAGATCGTGGCGAATCAGGTCCTGGTGGCCCGGGGGGTGCGCATGTACGTGGAGGACGTCCCGGTGCTCTGGCTCCCCTTCCTGGCCCAGAATCTGGGGTCCGGGCGCGCTTCGGGACTCCTGACGCCGGCCTTCTCCATGAATGACGTGGTCCGAACATCGTCGGGCTACAATCGGCGGATCTCCAACATCGGCTACTACTGGGCCATGAGTGAATACTCCGACGCCACCCTGGCGTTGGACTGGTTCTCCAACAACTACCTGGCCCTCACGGGGGGAGTCCGCTACCGGTGGAGGAGTCAGTTCCTGGACGGAAACCTCAATCTCCGGCGGTACTGGCGCGAGACGGGCCAGCAGGAGTTGGGGCTGGACACCCGGCACAACTGGGAGATCTCGGAGCGCACCCGGGCGAATGTGTCCGGTCGGTTCATCACCAGCTCGCAGTTCGTGAACCAGAATTCCTTCGACCCCCAGGAGTTGACCCAGACCATCAACTCCGAGGGCGGGTTCAGTCACCGCTTCGACTGGGGGAATCTCTCGGTTTCGGCCAATCGGCGTCAGCATATCAGCGATGATCGGGTGGACATGAACCTCCCGACGGCCAGTCTGAACATCAACACCATGACGCTCTTTCCGGCGCCGCTCCAGACCGCCGGCTGGTACAACAACCTGAGCCTGGGTGGGGGCGTCCGCTTCAGCCGCGACGTCTACGAGCGTCCATTCCAGCCCGACACGGCCTTCGTCCTGAACCGGGCCGACGAGGTCCGGACCCGGGCCCGGGCCAATGCCTCCGCCGGCCTCGGCGACTTCTCCCTCTCCGGGAGCGTGGATTTCAACGAGACTCTCTTCGGTGACGTTCCCTCGGCGCTCTTCCAGCGGGATGCGGGGGACGAGGCCGCGGCCACGGTGCGGCGCTTCGGGGGCTTCACCACCGGAGACGGCCTTCCCCCGGCGCTGGACCCCTTCCTCCAGAGCGATTTCATGGGGGATCCCCGGAGCCTGTTGGATATCGAGAGCGCCCAGGTGAGCTGGAATACCAGCCTGTCGTACCGGCTGAATCTCATCGGCTCCACCACCTTCAGTCCCAACGTCTCCATCTCCGGCGAGACGCTCAGGCACGACACCATCCCCGACGCCATGAACTTCGTCTCGGGGCCCAATCGACTGTCGGCGGGAGCGCGTCTCCAGACCGACATCTACGGGTTCTACCGGGGGTTCGGCGGGTTCGACGCCATTCGTCACAAGGTGACGCCCGCCGTGACGTATTCGTACTCACCGGAGGTGACGCCGTCGGAGCTGCAGCGGGAGGTGTTCGGCGCACGGTCGGCGCGTCCCAGGAAGATCCTCACCGTTGGATTCAACCAGACCTGGGAGGCCCGGGTCTCGGAGACGGAAGAGGACAGGGCTCCGCGTCGGGAGGATCCTCCCGTGGAGGATCCGGCGGTGGAGGCGGACGACCCCGACGCCGTGGTCCCCGGAGCGCCCGCGCCCGACGACCCGGATGTGGTGATGGACCCGGAGGATCCGGACGCGGAGCCGGAGGATCCCCAGGATGTCCCCACCATGCTCCCCCCCGCAGGCGATGAGGAGGATGGGCCGCGGCGGGCCCCACGGGCCCAGATCGTGAACCTCCTGGCGCTGAACACCACCGCCATCACCTACGACCTTGTGGAAGCGGATTCCACCGGTCGCTTCATCGACGGGTTCACCACGACGCGGCTGAGCAACACGGTCCGCTCCGACTACCTCCGGGGTCTAGACCTCTCCTTCGAGCACGACCTCTTCGAAGATCCGGGCCGTGTGGGCGGGGAGAATGGAGAGGGGCCCGGGCCTGGACGTCGTTTTGCGCCCCACCTCTCCCGGGTGAACCTGGGGTTCCAGTTGAATCAGGACTCCCGGGTCATCCAGACCATGAACCGATGGTTCGGCGTGGGCCCCGACGCGGACCGGGGAGCTGATCATGACCATGACCATGACCACGATCATGAGGGAGAGCGGGCGGCGGCCCCCGAGGGGGAGGAGGACTGGGACGGCCCACCTCCGGGAACGGGCCCGGACGGATTCGACTCGAGCCGCATCGTGCCCGGGCGTGACGAGGCCAGGGGAACGACCCGCGGCGAGGGGTGGAACGCCCGGGTGCGGTACAGCCTGAACCGACCCCGGGCCGGGGGGCCGGGAGCGGGCATGGGGCGAAACGAGCAGATCCAGTGGGACGTCTCCTTCGCGCCCAGCCCCAACTGGGCCACCACCTGGCGGTCGGCCTACAATGTGACGGAGAACCGGTTCGCCGATCACGACGTCCGGCTCATCCGGGACCTCCACGAGTGGGAGGCGTCCTTCGGCTTCCGCCAGACGGTCCGGGGTAACTGGTCCTTTACCTTCGAGGTCGCCCTCCGGGCCAACCGCGACCTGAGCTTCGACTACCAGCAGCGGGATTCCGCCGGGAGCGGTCGACTGCGCTGATCCGGCGGCGGGGGAACGGGCGGCTGCGCTGACCCTGCCGCGAACGGCGGAGGGTCGTCCTCGCACGTCCGCGGCGGCTGTCCACCCATGGGGACGGGGAAGGGGACCAAACCGCCCGGTTGCGCGGTCCGGGGGGTCCGGCATACCTCGTGCACATTCCCGTTCCACAGGGCTCAACGCCGGAGGGGTGGCTTCTGCAGTTCTCCGGACGGGTTCAGATGGATCCAATCCAACCGGGAGGCGGCGATGACCAGGACGGGATGGCGAAGGGGTGGTGGGCTCGGAGTAGTGGCGGCGGGGGTGGTCCTGGCACTCACCGCCTGCGAGACCTCGGAGGTCCTGGTGCCGGTGAATGGAGGGGGAAGTCCCTCGGCCCCCCGGAATCTGGATGTCTCGTACTACGGCGGGGCGGTGCTGCTCTCGTGGGACCTCCCCCAGCGCTGGGACGGAGAGTTCTTTCGGATCTATGGCCGCCGGGTCAACGACGCCGATTTCTTCCTGGTGGCCGATGTGACCAACTGCTCCGACGGTGCGTGCGCCTACTCGGATCGCAATGTGGTCCGCAACGTCACCTATGAGTACTACGTGGCCTCGGTGGACCCGCGCTCGGGCACGGAGGCCCCTTCGGACTTCTCGGTGGAGGTGTTCGTTCCCCGATTTGATCCTCCCCCCACCCCCGGCGAGGTGGAAGCCGTCGCCCTGGACGACGCCATCTTCCTCCGGTGGAACGCCGCGGCCCGGGCGGCGGAGGATTTCCACTTCTACCGGGTCTATCTGGAAGAGAGCGACGGCGGAAGCTTCCTCCTGGGAGAGACCGATTCGGAGGGCTTCCTGGACCTGTTGGTGCAGAACGGGAACACCTACGGCTACTTTGTCACCGCGGTGGACCTGCAAGGTCACGAGAGCCAGGGGAGCTTCCTGGCGGAGGGGACGCCCCGTCCCGACTTCCGGGGTGAACTCCTGTACGCCTTCGAGGACCGGCCCGGGCGCTCCGGCTTCGTGTTCCGGGAGAGCGAGGACCTGGATCCGCAGGTCCCCGGCACCGATCCGGGGCGGCACTTCCGGGTGGAGATCGACGCCGACGGGTGGTGGCTCGTGCCGGGGCCGGGGGTGCAGCTCCACCAGGAGGCCTACTTCACCACCAGCCTGCGCTGCGGTCCCGGCGCCGACGCCGGATGCACGGATCTTCGCGTGGCTCCCGAGTCGGGATACGGGACCCAGGATATGCAGCTCACACCGGAGCTGAGTTACGTGCTCCGGGTGCCTGCCGAGGGGGGGGGCTGGCGGTACGGAGTGATCCGGGTCAGCCATGTGGGTTTCGCCCAGGACGGTGCCATCGTGATCTTCGACTGGGCCTACCAGTTGCAGGTCGGCAACCCTGCCCTCTCCCCTGTGCCCAACTCTCCCATCGTCCGAGACTAAGGGACAGGTATCGGGCGTGATCAGGAGGAGGGGTGGACCGGAGACCCACTCCCCTCCTATCGTCCCTCATGAATCGAGCGTCTGACCGGTAGGGGGGCGCCCCCGCAACTCCAGGAGGGTGGACGTTGTCGACGAAGATCGAGAAGCTGAAGCGAAGGGCCCGGGAGCACGAGCAGCGGGAGGAGTGGTCCGAGGCCATGGAGGCCTATACCCAGGCCCTGGATGAGTCGGTGGAGCAGGATGACCCCGACATCGCCCTCCACAACCGGATCGGTGATCTCCAGATCCGCCTCGGGAACCGGGATGGAGCCATGGCCAGCTACGAGCGGGCCATCGACCTCTACCTGGAGGGGGATCTCCCCAATAACGCCATGGCGGTGTGCCGGAAGCTTCAGCGCAATGCGCCGGATCGCACGTCGACGCTCCTACGCATGGGACAGATCCGGATCCAGCAGGGATTCGTGGTGGACGCCCGCCAGAACTTCCTGAGTTACGCCGAGGCCCGGGTCGCCCAGGGGCAGGGCGACGAAGGACTCCGGGCGCTGGAGGAATTCGCCGCCCTGGCGCCGGAAGACGTTCAGGTGCGGGTCTTCCTGGCCACCTTCCTGGAGCAGCAGGACCGGACCGAAGAGGCCATCGGCCACCTCCGCGCGGCCTACCGCTATCTGCGGGACCAGGGAGAGAATGAAGAGGCCGCCGGGCTTCGGAGTCGTGTGCAGGAGATGGCGCCGGAGGTGGATGTGGAGGCCGAGGCTCTGAGGGAGGAGGCCCGCGGCGCTGCGGGGGTGGAGGAGTCCGACCTCGACGAGTTCTCCATGGAGTGGCACGAATCCGGCGACGGGGATCGTCGCGACGATCCCGATTCGGCGCCCCACGATCCCCTCGGCGGCACCATGGTGGATCTGGACGCCTCGGAAGCCTCCTGGGATGATCCGGAACCCGTCCGGGATCCTGCCCCGGTGCCTGGACCCGGTTCGGAACTCGACACCGATCCGGCGAGCGGCGGCGGTTTTTCCGAGGACGAACTGGAGGGCCTGGAGGGAGGGTACGACTGGGTCCACGGGACTCCGGCCGAGCCGTCCGCTTCCGATACCTCCCGGTCCGAACCGCCTACCACCGAGCCCTCCTCGGCCGAGCCGCCTGCATCCGATTCACCCCGGTCCGAGCCGTCTGCAACCGAGGCCATGGAGCCCGAACCCGAAGTGGCTGACGCCGAGGTGGCTGACGCCGAGGTGGTCGACGCCATGGAGTGGGCGGTGGAAGAGGCGGCGGCGGATCCGGCCCCGGACTCGTGGGATGAGGATGTCCCGGATGATGAGTCGTGGGACGATCCGGAGCCCCTGCCGCTCCTGGATGATCCCGTCGCCGATACGCCGAGTGGGGAAGCCCCTGAATCCGGTGAGCCCCATCCGGGGGAAGCTGTGGAGGTGGCGCCGACGCACGCTGAACCGCCGGAGACTCGGGACGCGGGACCGAGCCGGAGGGACACCCTCATGGGGCTCCGTGCCATGGTGACCCGGGACCCGTCAGACGCCGAGTCGTGGCGTCGGCTGGGTGCGGTGCTCCTGGACGAGGAGATGGAGGAGGAGGCTCGCATCGCCCTGCGCAAGGCCCATGAGACGTATGCCGAACAGGGGGACCCGGAGAAGGCCATGCGGGTGGTTCGGGACATCATCTTCCTGGACCCGGACGACCTGGATCCCCACAAGCGCCTGGTGGAGTACGCACACCAGACCCGGGATCGTGCCCTCCTGGTTCCGGCCTTCGTGGAGTTGGCCGAGGTGCTGGAGCGCACCGGTGCCGGCCGGAAGGCGGAGGCGGTCTACGGGCAGATCCTGGCCATGGACCCGCGCAACCCACGGGCGCTCGGAGCCCTGGCCCGCCTCACTAAGGAGGATGAGGTTCAGGCGCAGGAGTCCGCGCTGGCTTCGACGGCCCCCGCCCCGTCGCCACCGCCGGAGGAGACCCCGGGCGATACGGCCGCTCCAGGCGGTGGGACCCCCTCGGAATTCGTGAACCTGGGTGGGATGGTGCTGGATGGCCCCGCCGCTCCCAGCGATTCCTTCCGTTGGAAGGTCCCCGTCACCGACCCCTCCGGCGACGAGGATGCGGACTTCGCCCGGATGTTGGCGCAGTTCAAGCAGAAAGTGGCCCGGGATATGCCGTCCGACGACATCATCGCCCGCTACGACCTCGGCGCCGCCTTCAAGGAGATGGGACTTCTGGATGAGGCCATCTCCGAATTCCAGCAGGTGATCCGGGCCAAGCCGCGGCATCTGGCGTCGTACGAGATGGTGGGGCAGTGTTTCCTGGACAAGGGAGAGCCTGAGGTGGCGGCCAGACTCCTCAAGCGGGCCATCGATGTGGGGCATGATGTGGAGGACGAACTCATCGGGATCTACTACTTTCTCGCCCAGGCGCAGGAGAGCGCAGGGAACCCGGAGTCGGCACGGGAGTTTTACGAACGCGTCTTCTCCCTCGACATCAACTTCCGGGACGTCACGGAGCGGCTCAGGGTGCTTCGTTGACGCGAGGTGGGAGGAGGCCCGGCAGAGGCCGGCCTGATTCCCGTCCCCCACGCGACCAGATGATCAACCCTTCCCCCACGGCCATGGCGCCCAAGATCTCGCGCCTCGCCCGCATCCAGGATCCGGTGCGGCACCTTCTGGACGATGTGGTCCAGGAGATGCGTCGCATCCTTTCGGCGGATTTTTCCATGCAGGAGGAGGTGAACGAATACCTCCTCAAGATGCGCGGAAAACTCTTCCGTCCGACCCTTCTCCTGCTGGCGAACCAGGTAGGAGGCCGGCCCCACGTCGACGCCGTTCCCCTGGCGGCGGTGGTGGAGATGGTGCACCTGGCGACGCTTGTCCACGACGACGCCGTCGACCACTCGGTTCTCCGGAGGGGCATGCCCACGGTGAACCAACTGTGGACGCACCAGATCGCCGTCATCACCGGGGACTTCCTGTATGCCCGCTCCATCCGGGAGCTGGCGCGTCTCGGGCACCTCTCGGCCATCTCCTCGCTGGCCCAGGCCTCCAGCGAGATGAGTGTGGGCGAACTCCGACAGCTCACATCCTTCGACGCCCTGGACTTCTCGGAAGAGGACTACGACCGCCTCATTGCGTCCAAGACGGCTTCCCTCATGGCTGCGGCCTGTGAAATCGGGGCGCTGGTGGGGTGCAGCGAGCATCGGCAGGCCTTCCGCACCTACGGCCACGCCCTGGGCATGGCCTTCCAGATCGCCGATGACCTGCTGGATTATGTGGGAGACGAGGAAGTCACCGGTAAGCCCACGGGCCACGATCTCCGGGAGCGAAAGGTTACCCTCCCTCTGGTGGAGGCGCTGCGGCGAGTGGGTGCCGACGATGAGGGCCGCATCCGGCGCTTCTTCACCCGGATCGACCCCTCCGATGAGGAGATCCGGGAGATCGTGGCCATCGTGCGGGATGTGGGCGGCCTGGATTACGCCCGGCAGCGTGCCGAGACCTTCGCGGTCCGGGCCGAGGCGGCGCTGGCGTCGGTGGGGGCCGAGGGGCCGGCGGTTGAAGCCCTCAGAGCCGCCATCGTGTACGCCATCGAGCGGAGCCGGTAGCCAGGTGGGCTCCGGTTGAGGTGGCCCTCGCCCACAGATTGGTTAGCTTCCCAGGATGAATCGTACGTTATCTGAAGCGCGGGGTCCCGGAGGGATTCGGTGAACGGTCTTCTGGATTCCCATGAGAGACGGTCCGGAAGGCGGAGCGTCTGGGTATTGGTGATCGGACTCTTCCTGGGGGGGCTGCTCACGCTCCTGAGCGAGCGGTTCCTGCCGGACAGCGCCGCCCGGGACTTCCTCACCACATCGGTGGCCGCATCGCTGGGTCCGCTTCACGTGGACCTGGTGGCGGTGGCGCTCACGCTGGGACCGCTTTCGGTTTCCCTCAACGTTCTCACGGTGGTGGGTATTCTCATCACGGCTGTGGTGGCCCGTTCCCTGATCTGACGGGACCTGAGCGGTCCCTACGGGAGGTAGGTAGACGATGTTTGGACTTGGTATGTGGGAGATCGTTCTGATCTTCATGGCGCTTCTCCTTCTCTTCGGAGCCAAGCGACTCCCCGAGATCGGATCGTCGCTGGGGAAGGGGATCCGTGAGTTCAAGGGTTCACTTCGCGAAATCGAAACGGAGCTCAAGCTTCCCGAAGAGGGGTCGGACCGCGGCGAGCGCCGCGGTCCCTCCGAGAGTCGGCCCACCGACGACGAGAACAACAATGGCGACACCCGGAGGCTGACGACCCGCCAGTAGAGCGGTGGTCTCGGGCTTCGCGGTGGGGAATGACAGAGCCCCCGGCGCCGGATTGGCGCCGGGGGCTCTGTTGTGTTCTTGAGCGATTCGCTACCCGCTCAGGGACCCACCCCTTCCTCTCCCATCAGAAGGCCAGGGGGATCTGAGGCCGGTCCGCCTGCTGCTCCACCATCCGGAAGTACTCGGCCCGGTTGTCCCGGATCAGCGTCACCTCACGCAGGCCGTCAATCCAACGATCCAGGCGCTCCTGACGGATCTGGGCGGTGCGCTGAGCCCGCTGGAAGGGCTTCTGGATTTCCCACATCTCCCGGTCGGCCTCAACCCGGTCTTCGATGCGGATCAGGAAGACCTGAGACCCGACCCGCACCGGACCGGCGATGTCACCGGACTGACGGCTGAAGGCGGCCCCGATGGCGGCATTCCGGTTCCCGAGGCCGGGCACGAAGTCCAGACGTGTGAACGGCTCCGTGGTGTTCACCTCCACCCCGATGCGCTCGGCCACCGCTTCGAGGGTGGCGCTGCCCCGGATGTCGTCCCGAAGTCCCCGGGCCTCCTCCATGGTGCGTTCGACCTTTTGCTCAAGGCGGATCCGTGCCTCGATCTCGCCGGCCACATCGTCCACCGAGAGGAACCCGGACCGGGACTGACCCGTCACCTCCAGCATGTAGAAGGCGTCCCGGGTTTCGAAGACGGGGCTGACCTCACCGGGCGCGCCCTCGCCCTCTTCGAAGATCCACGTCTGCGCCTCGTCGGCGTTTCCGACGCCGGGCAGGATGGCGAAGTCCTCGGTGATCTCGCCTTCCTGCACGGACAGGCCCATGCGGGACGCGGCCTCATCCAGCGTCACATTCCGGCCCAACGTTTCCAGGGAGTCGGCCCGGGTGAGCAGGCGAATCTCCGAATCGGTGGTCCGGTCCAGGCTGATGAAGATGTGACGCGCCTCAACCTGGTCGTCTTCCCGGGAGAGAACCTCCAGCACGTGCCACCCCGTGGGGGTCCGGATGGGCTCGCTCACCTCACCGATGGGCAGATTGAACGCCGCCTCCTCGAAGGCTTCGGGCCACGCGCCCCGGGTGAAGGGCGGAAGCTCGCCGCCCTGGGCCGCGCTCTGGCGGTCGTCACTCTCCAGATCCACCAGATCCGTGAACGACTCACCCTCCTGGAGCCGCTCGTACACCCGCTGGGCCCGCTCCTCGGCCGCCACCGTGTCGGCCGCCGTGGGCGCCTTGGTCATGGCGACGAACCGGATCCGGGCCGCCGCCGGGATGGCGAAGTCGTCCCGGTTCTCCCGGTAGTAGCTCTCCACCTCATCCCGGCTCACCGGAACCTCGGAATCGGCGACACGGGCATCGGCGGAGAGGGCGATGAAGCTGACCTCCGCCTGCTCATTCTGCTCCTGGAACTCCCTCCAGAGCCGCTCATCGGAGATGAACACCCCGGAAGTGAGCTGGCTCACCAGCTTGCTCCGGGGGATCACGTCCCGGTAGTACTGCTCGAGCTGTTGCAGGAAGAAGGGATCCTGTGCGGCGCTGGCCAGGAACTGCTGCCACCGTTCCGGATCGAACTGACCCTCGGTCTGGAAGGCCGGATCATCCCGCAGGCCCTCCGGCGGGGAGGTCCGCACCGCGGCCCGGATCTCGTCATCGGAAACCCGGATGCCCCGTCGATCCAGCTCCTGCTGGATGAGGATCTGGTTCACGATCTCGTTCCACGCCAGGTCCTCGATCTCCCGGTTCTGCGCCGTGGAGATGGGTTCATCCTGAGCGCGCGAGATCTGGTCATAGAGGTTCCGATAGACGTTCTGGTAGTCGATGACGGAGACGTTCGTGCTCCCCACCCGACCCACGTCGCCGGCTCCGCCGCTCTGACCGCTGGCGTCCATCCCCCATTCGAACACCATGAGGGCCACGAAGGCGGCCGCCGTGATCAGCATGATCCACTTCGTGTTTTCCCGCATCTGCCGCATCATGGGCAAGCCACTCCTGTTGCAGGCACCTCTTGAATTCTCCGGATCACCCGACCGGGCCGTGACGCCACGGGCCGGCTGATCCCTTCTCCGGACGGGGATCGTCCGGGGAAACCCTTCCTTATACAGCCCAACCCTGGGTTGGTTCGGAGTCGGGATCGTTCACTGCCGGGAGCCCTGTGCCGATACCCTTTGCAAATCCATCCCATCGACGGTGGACTGGTCGACCCAACGGAACGGCCCATACTAATGGAAGCCAGGAAGGCTCTCAACCAGCGCACGTCGGAAGACCGTGCGTTGACACCCCGGGAACAGCCCCGGTAACTTGGCGGATCCCGGTCTTGGGACGCCCTGGCCGGTCCAGGCCGTCTTCCGGGGAAGCCGTAGGGGATTCCCCGGCCGGTTCGCCGTCACCCATCCCATGTCCGGAGGAGATCCGGTGTCCCAGGCCTTAGACCAGGAGATTCGAGAACTCCGGGCCCGCTTCTGGTCCCAGCGTGACCCGGAGGGCCGGGCGTTCGCCCCGTTGGCCGACGCCTATCGTCGCAAGGGGGATCTGGACGAGGCCCTTTCCCTTGTGGAGGATGGCCTGGCTCGCCTTCCGGAGTTCACCTCGGGCCAGCTCGTAGCGGCCCGGGTGTTCCGTGCCGTGGATGACGCCGAATCGGCCCGTCGTGCCCTGGACCGGCTCCTGGAGTTGGATCCCCGGAATACACTGGGACTCCTGGAGCGCGCCGAGGTCGTGGGGGGACTGGGCGACCGGGATGCCGCCGCCGCCGACCTCCAGACCCTCCTGGCCCTGGAACCCGGGCACCTGGGGGCCAGAACCCTCCTGGACCGCCTGGAGGCTCCTCCGGCGACGGACGACGCCACGGACCCGGACGACGCCACGGCGACGGACGACGCCACGGACCCGGACGACGCCACGGCGACGGACGACGCCAC
>REEG01000182.1 GCA_007695195.1 Gemmatimonadales bacterium
AGCGGAGGGAGCGACGTACCGGGAGTCGGTGAGGAGGGCGATATGGGTGGTGGGCGCAGGCATGGTCGGGGATAGGCGAGGCGCGGGTTGGGGAAAGGCGAAGGAATGTAGGGGTTCAGGGAGCGGTCTGCTTACTGCGCTCGGCCAGGAGCCGGCCGATTTCCCATGAGGTCTCCGGCGGCACCCGCGCCTGCCGGGCGAACCGGGGCCACTCCGATACTGTACCCCTTACCCGATCGATGATGCGACCAGGGGCCCGGATCCCAAAGGTTTCGGCTACGGCGACGAGGTCTCCATATGTGATCCCGGAGCGCCGATTCCGGACCCTCATCTGATGGGTCCGGGTCCACCCCGCTCCCATGGCAAAGGTCAGGTCGTAGGCCGGTGTCAGTGACCAGGACCCCGTTCGATCCATGTGGAAGGACAGGTTCTTCACATGGTCGTCCTGATTGATGGCCAGGACGTTGAAGACCATACGCCGATATCCCTCCATCAGCGCTGCCGGGGGCAGACCAAGCCTCAACATCGTACGGAGATACTCCTCGTAGCTGCTGGCCCCGGGTTCGTTGTAGTCCACGTGGAGGAGACCGCCGAGCGTGTGCTGGTGCAGGGCACCTTGAGCCGTCCTGTCGAAGCGGGGAATGATGAGGTGGGCATGGCCTTCCTCACTCTCTTCCATGGTCATGTGTACGCAGTCCAGGCCGGCGGCACGGGCCATCCAGGAGTAAGCCGCTTCAACCCGATTGAACGCCTGAGGGCGCCCGAGTCCATCACTATCGGGTGCCTCTGCCACACCATCGAACTTGAGGATGGCAGGGATGTCACCGGCCTCCGGGTTCGCGAACCCCGATCGGACCCGCCGGGATACGGGATCGTAGAGAATGACGGCCTTGGGACGCATGCCGCCTGCTGACGAGCCGATCCGGTAGAGTTCGGGGATGGCGATATCGGGATTTCCAGACACGATCCTCCGGGCATCGGCTGCCAGATCGGCGATCTCGAGAGCTTCAACCTCTGCGCCCCGACTCGGGAGTTCCTCCGCGGGATGGAACTCAAGAGCGCCAATGGCTCGTGTACCGACGTAAAGAAGGTGCTGCACCGGCGAGAAGGCCTTCCGCACCTCTCCCCGGGCGGTGTAGTAGGCCCGGATCACCGAGGTGCCGAAGGCATCCGGAAGAGCATCGGCGAGAACGCCGGGGAGTCCCCGGAACCCCTCCTTCCTCAGGAGTTCTCCGAAACGGATCGGTCCGCGGATCTCCAGGGGAAGGTGGATGGGCGAGATTTCCAGGCCAGAGGTCCGGAATCCATCGTCGAACTCGAAGATGATCCGCCCATCCTCCAGTTCGGTCACGGCGCCCACGGTACGGCCCCAGAGGCGTATCTCGGCCAGGGCCCGGAGGTCAACCACCGGGTGACTGGGTTCTGGAACGGAGCAGTTCCATGGGGCTGACCTCGGCCTCGGGGATGAATGCGTCCAGCGCCCCCAATCGCCGGTACACTCTCAGGAGCCGAACCACGGTGAGGGTGGTGGGGTTATCCCCTCTCTCGGCTCGTGAGACCGTCGACCGGTCGAGTGCAGCCCTGGCAGCGGCCTCCTCCTGACTCAGTCCAACCGATTTCCGGAGCGCGGCCAAGCGTGCCCCAAGTTCTTCCAGGATCTCAGGGTCCGCCATTGAAACGATGCTTTTATCCATCAAAACAGCCTCCATGGATCGCAATGACCGATAAATCCAACATACCTCGAGCCGGTCGTCCTGGGCAACCGGTGGAGCGTCCTCCCCGGCAATCCCCGGCTTCAGGGGCTCTGGAAATCCCCCCCACCCTCGACGGCATTCCCCTCCGGGAGCGGCGTATCCTCGTTCAGGGGATCACTCTTCGGGTGGTGGAGGCGGGTCCGGAAAACGGACCACTGGTCGTCCTTCTCCACGGGTTTCCCGAGTACTGGTACGGGTGGCGGAAGCAGATTCCGGCGCTGGCGCGGGCGGGGTTCCGGGTGTGGGTACCGGATCAGCGCGGGTACGCCGGTTCGGATAAACCCCAGGGGGTCGCGGCTTACCGGCTGGAGGTTCTGGCTCGTGACGTCATGGGACTCCTGGACGCCGCAGGGGTGGAGCGGGCCGCCGCCGTGGTGGGCCACGACTGGGGGGCGGTGGTGGCGTGGTGGGTGGGGATCGCCCATCCGAACCGGCTCGACCGCCTCGTCATCCTGAACGTCCCCCACCCGTCGCGGAAGGTGATGAGGGCCGCGCTGAGGAAGCGTCCGGACCAGCTTCTCAAGAGCTGGTACATCTTCGCCTTCCAGCTTCCCCGCGTCCCGGAGTGGCTCCTGCGGCGGAAGAACTGGCGGCTGTTGGCGGGGAACCTGCGGGGGAAGTCTCCGGACTCCATCACCAGGGACGACCGCGCCCGCTACCGGGAAGCCTGGTCATCCCCCGGGGCCGTGACCGGCATGCTCAACTGGTACCGGGCCATCCTCCGGCATCCACCCAGATTCCCGGGGACGAATCGTGTGCGCGTCCCCACCCTCATCCTCTGGGGAGAACAGGACCGCTACCTCACTCCGGAACTCGGTCCCCTCAGCCTGGAGCAGTGCGACGACGGTCGCCTCGTCACCTTCCCCCATGCCACCCACTGGCTCCAGCACGATGAGCCCGAGGGGGTGAATGGCGAGTTGCTCCGATTTCTGGGGGCGGAGCCTATTCGGGGCCCGCGTGCAGCGGCTCCTTGAGCCCCACCGCCCCGAGCCACCGGCGCAAGGACGGCAGTTGTGGCAACGAACGCAAGCAGTGCCCTGGACACGCATCAGGATGCCTCTCCCCGGTCACTCGTCCTCAACCACATCCATGAAGATGGGGTTCGCATAGAACCACAAGTCGCTCCAGGCCCGCTCTTCACCCCAGCGGAAAGCCTCGGCCAGAAGCGCTTCGGGAGATGCCGGCGGTGGGCTCCCACCAAGGAATATCCGGTCCAGCATCCAGTGCGAGAGCGCTACGGCATCAGGCAGTGGGCTCCCGTCAGGATCGGTATGCAACGGGGTGTCGGGTTCATGGTTTGTGCCCCTGACCCGGAGGTACCCCGACGAGGATATTGGCTCCAACTCGACGCGGAGCTCGAGGAGGGGACCCTTGGCTTCCGTCGCAGGCTCCACTTCCCGGGCCTCCGACGCCCTCAACAGCGTCTCGATGCGAGTGGTGGGATTCCGGGTGGAGGACCAGGCCGGCGTGTTCGGATGCGCCCGGGCCGTTCGGTCGCCCCGGATCACCTGCACGGCTGCCACTTCTGGCGCGTCTCCGGCAGGGTTCTCAAGCGGGCTCCGCCACCGAATGATGAGTTCGGGCGTAGCCCCGGCCGGCACCCGGATGGTTCCCCCTAGGTAGGCCCCGACTCCCTCGTGAACGACCCGGATCTCCAACTCGTCCACAAGGTGCCCGTGAGTGATGAAGGCTCGCCCAGACCGCATCCCTGCTACCACGGCCTCTAGCGTATGGTCCGTCACCCAGATGTGGGTCCGCGTGTACTCACCCGGCCAGAATGCCCCCGTCTGTCTATGGAAATCGGAAGAAGCGAACAGCCAGAATTCCCGACCCTCGCCGAGAAGAGCGTCCCAGATCCCCCCTACAGGGGCTGCCATGAAGCCGACGCCCCCCCAGGTCGTCCCTCCCATGGCCCGTTCCGGTCGGAATCCCCCGCGAATTGGAGCGCTCTGAGCGCCGGGCGCTCCCTCGAAGCCGAATGCCACGTCGGGGGCGGCATCGTTCCATGCCCGCAGGTCCTCGACCCTGGTGCTTCCCGACCGCTCCGGGTGGGCAGGAAGAACCCAGGCCCGACCCCTGTGGTGCTGGTCGAGCCAACGAATCGCCCGAAGTGCATCCTCGGGGCCGTCCAGATCCGCGATCCTACGATCGAACTGGCGTGCGAAGGTGGCAATGGCCTCGGGACCGTCCCGAACGATTCCCACACTTACGTGGTCCGCGCCCGGGGGATTCCACTCCAACCCGAGGGCGAACAATCGGTCCGGGTGACGGGTTCGGGCCGCCTCAAGCTGCGGCCAGGCGTGCTCTTCCAGCGACTGCCAGCGCCACATGGTGGATGGTTCCCCAGCTCCGCCGGGAGGACCTCCCAGGACTTCCACGTCGGCGCGGTCATCCCAGGGGATGCAGTTCTCGTCCCGCGTGTAAGCCCCCCCATGTTCTGAATTCGCAATGACGTCCAGGCCGAACCCCACCGCCCGGTCCTTGACCTCATGGAACGGGTGGTCTCCGTCCGTGAGGCAGGTGTGCATATGGAGGTCCGCCGTCACCCACCTCCCATCGGTGTCGGACGAATCGGACACCGTGAGCATCCCGGCGTCGGGACCGAAGCCGTCAGGGGCGGAGGACCTTGGCCCGTCGGCCGCCAGCATCGCAGCCGCTACTCCGATGCCCACGAAGAACAGGAGGAAGGCCAGAGTCCGGCGGAGGGTAAATCGCCCGGTTCGATTCATTCGGACTTCTTCGGAGTGCTGCGCGGATGGAAAACGAAAACGGAACTTACGGCCCAGTTGTCTCCAACATCGATCGGCTTGCACACAGGGCGGTAACGGACTTGGGATTCACCTTTCTCCTGGATTTCCACCTGGGGGCGGTTCCTAAACACCACTCGGGTGCGGGCCGCCGCCCCTGCCCTGGGGAGAGTGGGATATTCTTGGGGTCTATTTCGGAAGGCTGGTGAGACGGATGGAGGCTTAGCCTTTCCTCCTCCACAAAATTAGAATCCACATTCTAATTCTGGCTCCCGGGTATGCATTGACCTGGCGTTGCAGATTCAGCAGGCCCCTGAATTCAGCCGACACAAGGTTTAAACCGATCCCACCGATGGATGTGGCACCAAGGAAATGCACCCCTGGGCCTCTGTTCGTGGATCGTGTTGGTGGCGGGTCGCTGGAGAGCGGTGCCTCCTGAGGCAGTGCAAGTGACGAGCTGCAAGTGAGGGCCTGGGCATGAAGACGCGATCGTCTCGCCAACAGCGTCCCAGAACAAACGCTGAGGGGCGGTACCTGGGGCCCGGCAAACCTGGCACCAGGCAAACAGGCACCCACCATGCCCAAGGCCCGCGACGAGGCTACCGGCGAGGTGGCCGGGGCTGGCCCGGTGCGAACTTGGAGATACCCGACGGCCCGTTGCTACTCAATTGCCGTTGGGCTGGGACTGCGGGGGCTGTGGGGACCGTGGGCCATTTGGGCGTGGGGGATTTCACCCGCATGTGAACCAAACTCTTCACGCAGTTGCCCCTCGTCGCCCCGCAGCCGACGGCTCCGTCCCCAAGGCTCCGCAGCGAGCGCCCCTGGCCTCAGATCCATCGGTAGGGCTGCCAGGTCGGTAGGGCCGCCAGGTCGGTAGAGCCACCACTATGGATACTCCGTACCGGAGAAATCAGAATCCGGATTCGCATTTCACACCAACGTCCCTAGACAGAGGCCGGATCCCGAGAGAAAGGCGGGATTCCGAGAGAGAGGCCGGATTCCGAGACAGAGATGGGACTGGAGAGAAGAGTCCGGCTCCGGGGAGTCGAG
>REEG01000065.1 GCA_007695195.1 Gemmatimonadales bacterium
CCCGAGTGCGGCTGCGTGCCCAAGACCTTCTGTGCATCCGAATCCGCCTGCGCACCCGCGTCAGCCCGCGCGCCGGAGTCAGACCGCGCACCCAACTCCGCCATCTTCTGCTCGGACCAGGACCGGACCGTGTCGGCGAAGATGGAGCCGCCCCAGAGGAGGAAGCTGGCGCCCAGCAAGAGGTAGGCGATGGTCCACCACCCTGGCGGGTCCGCGCTGAGCTGCGATGTGATTCCCAGCGCCGCCAACGCCACCGCGCTGAGCACCTTGGCGCCGGCCCGAAGGTTCGATGGGTCTCCCCAGATGGACCAGAGGATGAGGAGGGCGGCGGCCACGATGGCCACGGCCAGGGGGAGGGGAAGGATGGTGGAGGCGTCCATGACGGGCTCTCTCGGTATTTTTGGGAAGGTGGCTTCGGGCCTGTGCCCGGCCTTCCCGCGATAGGCATCCCTGGGACGGGCATCCCCGCGGGCCGGATCGAGTACCCATGGACGCTGAATCGTTTCCGACGAGCCCAATCGTTTCCCACGGAGGGAACGGGGGTGCGGTCTCCGGAGGTCATGGGATCCCACACGGGTCATGGGATCCTACACGGGTTCGGACAGGCAGCAGTCCACGGGGACCGGTCCTATTGCCTCGCCGACGACGGGCATCGTAGCTTGCCGTTTCTGTGCCGGAGGCCGCCGGAAGGGAAGCGGCTTCACCCTGACTAACCCCTTATTCCCCTTCCGGGAGGCCCCATGCCCTCGTTCGTCCCATCCCTCGGCTCTCTCCGCCGTGCAGCCGCTCGCGTCGGTTCCACCCGCATCACCATGGCCCGAGTCGCTGCTCCCGTCCTGGTGGTGGCCGCGCTCCTGGCCTTCCAGGCGCCTGCCGCGGCTCAGGAAGCCGAACCACTGACCTATGAGGAAGCCCGCATCGCCATGGACGCAGCCGAAGCCGAGTCCCGGGCCAACGGATGGAACCTGGCCATCGTGGTCACCGACGCCGAGGGCGTGCCCCTCTACCTCCGGCGGTTCGGCGGAGCCGGCCCTCGCTTCCATGAGATCGCCATGGGCAAGGTGTACACCATGCTTCAGACCGGGATGACCTCGGGAGAGTACGGTCGGGCGGTGCAGGCAGGCGAGATGGAGCCCATCGAGGGGGGGGTCACCTTCGAGGGCGGCTACCTCATCCGCCGTGGCGGTGAGGTCATCGGCGCCATGTCGGCCAGCGGGGCCCGCGGGTCCGAGGATGCGCAGGTGGTCAGGGCCGGGTTGGCCGCCATCGGCCTCGAGCCGTAATCACGCCTCGCCTCAGCCGGGAACCTCGTGGGGGCGGCTGGTGTTGTAAGGTCCTGACGCGCCGCGTTGACAGATGATCCTCCGTCACGTACCCTAAGAGTCATTCTAGACAACTTGTGTCCGCAGAGGACGGGGAAGTTCCGGAGAAACGCGTTCGGGCTCCGGTTCCCCGGGGTGATTTGGGCTGCGACCTCTTGAAGGTCGCGAACCGGCCCTCAATCGACCCATCCAATGATCAAACTCCCCGGACGGAGACCCATGGACGACCCGAGTAGTTGTTGGGCCCAGACTTCCGAAGCACCGCGAATGGTGCTTCGAGAGACCCGTCGAGCCGAGGTTGAGCCGACGGAGCGATAGCGCGTCTTTGCAGGTGGAAGGTCCTTCCTTCCTCGCCGCTTTCGCCCGTCACTCTCCCCCCCGACGGTGCGAAGAGGCGAGTTCCAGCAGGTTCTGCTCTCTTCCATGCAGGTTCACAGTTCGTGCAGGTAGACAATCGCGAGGCGGTCGAGCGATGGAGGTCGGGGTCAGAGGACCCGTCTCCCAGCGTCGCTCGACCCGGACGAACGGACCTCGGTCCAGGAGTTCGGCGCACCCTGAGATGGTTTCGCCCCTCGTGCCCTTCAACCAGTCGAAACGGAGGCGGCATGCCTGAAGATGGCCCAGGTGAGTGCTCCGACCCGCAATCGGAGCCTCCACAACGAAGCGTATTCTTGAACGAACATCATTCGAATTCGCCAAACTGGGCGTCGTAGAAGGGAGGTGAGCCGGGAAGTACTGGTGGATAACGATCCCCGATCCCCGACTCGATCCGACGTTTGTCACTCCCCCCGCGATGGCACAGAAAGCGGCGATGGGAGGACGGTATGAAGAAGCACACGAGAATCTCGAAGGTTCTGATCCCCGTTGGACAGTTCATGGCCCTCTTCGGGTTCATCCTGCTCCTCGGGGTGTAGCACTCAACGGGCCCGATCCCGGAACGCCGGGGTCGGGCCCGCCGTGTGTCCGGCCCCCAAAGAGATGGGGCCACAGGTCCCTCAGAGGAAGAACATGCGCCAGATGATCTGTCCGAACATGAGGGCGAGTGCCAGAGCCACCAGGCCTACCACGGCATAGAGGCAACCGATGAAGGCGGTCTCACCGAGGCGGCTCCCCGGCTTCGGCGGCTCGCCGGGCCGTGGTGGATCGGGAAGATTGTACTGGGACTGGGCCATGGCGGCGTCGGGAGACGGGGGGTCGGCCGACGCCCCGGTCGTCCGGTCCGGAGTCTTCTCATCCCCATGGGACTTCGGGGATCCAGTAGGCCCCTGTGGTGCCTCGCTGTCCGTCATGATGCCCTTCTCATGATGCGTTACTCCTCATTGACACGATGTTCGCTTCCAGGGGTGGCATACGGAAAAATCCGAACCTGGGTTCGGATTTTAGCCCTTCCCGACGGCAAAGCCCACGACACCTTCCTCCCAGCGAATCCAGCATCATGACCGGTTCCAGCACCAGAGACATCCCCGAGCCCCTTCGGGAACTCCTGGCAACGGCTCCTCCGGAGCTCCAGACCCTCTTCCTCGAGGGTCGATCCCGTATCCTCGCTCTGTACCCCGACGCCACGGAAACCGTCACGCCCGGGTACCGATCGGTTGGCTACGGTCCGGGGAGCCGCATGTCCCAGCAATCTGTTGCGCTCATCTTCCACTCCCGGCATGTAAATCTACAATTCTTCCGGGGAGCGTCACTCTCGGATCCCGGGGGGCTCCTGGAGGGAACGGGGAAAGCCATGCGCCATGTGAAGCTCCGGAGCCCGGCAGACCTGGATCAACCGGGGCTGGCGGCGCTCATGACCGCGGCCATCAAGCAGAGCCTCGACCCGACCGACTCGGACCGGTGAACCGGCCCGGGGTCGGGCGCCAGTCGTACGACGAGAATCGCAGGGTGGGCGATCCGTCGGTGGGAACGATCTCCGACTCCTGAAGGAGCGCCCTCAGACCCCGGAGGCCTCCGAAATCTCCCAGGTACCAGAGGCAGATCCGGGGGAGGATGGCCACGTTCCGGTCCGGGTCGTAGCGCACTTCCTGCTCCAGATAGGACCGGGTGGCCAGCGCCAGCTCCGTTTCGATGCCCCCGGCCGTGTACGCCGCGATGGGCGGGCAACTTGCCGCTCCGCAGTTCAGGGCGAAGTGGATCCGGGAATCAAGCGGTAGATCCACGCCGGGGAAGGGGGCGCGGGAGAAGATCCCCGGGATGAAGCCCAGCCCCAACTTGGGCTTCCCCCCGCGGAGGATTCCGTGCTCCACCTCATCCAGGGACAGCCGCTTCCCGGCCACCTTCACGCAGGGCGTACCGAAGAAGCGGCGTCGATCCGTGAACAGCTCCGGCTCCCTCTGCAGGCGGAGCTGGGTGGCTGCGTTGTAGACGTTGACCCAGAAGGCGAGTCCCGCATCCCGCTGGTCCAGGACCGGAGCCATCTCCTGATCCGAAAGCGTCGACAGCTCTCCCTCCAGGGCGGCCGTCTCGCCTCCCATGCGGACCTCCCGGAGGAGGTGGTGCGAGAGGGCGGTAGCGGGGGGGCCCAGACGTGGGTCTCGGGAGGGGTGCAGCGGGACGGAGGCGTCGGTCATGGTGGGGGTTGGACCTGGAGGCGGCGAGGGGGGACCAGCAGAGAAGGAAAAATGCGAATCTGGATTCGCGTTTCTGGGGATCGGTCTTCCCGACCTCCTCCCGGACTTGGGGCCCGCCTGGCCATGGTTTCGCCCCGGCCAGTGGAGCACCCTTCGGCATGGCCAAGGATCCTCCCAGAACCCCGGATGCTCCGACGTCGTCGGGACGGTCTTCGCGACCTCCTTCGGTGACGTCCGGGGCCAGGGGGAAGCTCCACGTTCGCCTCGGTGTGTTCCGCTGGAGCGATGTTCGGGCGCTGAAGGCGATCCCCGGGCGCCGGTGGAATCCCCAGGCTTCTGTCTGGGAGTTGCCGGATACCCGGGACACCCGTGAAACGCTCCGCCAGATCTTCCCCCAGGTCCAACTCCCGAGGGAGGCGCTCCCCGCTCCGTGGACTTCGGCCCTGGAAGCCATGTCCCGGAACATGGTGCTTCGGGGACTGTCCCCGAGAACCCGAAAAGTCTACCGCGGTCAGATCCGACGATTCGGCCGCTCCGTGGGGAAGGCCCCCCAACAGGTCTCGGCGGACGACATTGCCGAGTACCTGCGGGTGCTGTCCGAGGTCCGAAAGGTCTCGCGTTCGTACCATAGCCAGGCGCTGAGTGCCATTCGCTATCTCTTCGTGCACGTCCTGGATAGGCCTGTCCTGCTGGACCGGATTCCTCGTCCCAAACGGAGTCGTCGCCTGCCCTTCGTACTCAGTCGGAAGGAGGTGGCCCGTCTCTTGAACGTCTGTCGGTCGCCGCAGGAGAAGGCCCTCATCATGATGCTGTACTCCACCGGCATGCGCGTGGGAGAGTTGGTGCGCATGCGCCGGGGAGACGTGGATCGGGACCGCCGAATGGTCCGGGTCCGTCAGGGAAAGGGAGCCAAGGACCGCTACACTCTGCTGTCGGACCGGGCGGTGGATGCTCTGGACCGGCATCTCGAGTACCGCAGGGGCACCGGCGACGATTGGCTCTTCCCAGGTGGACGCCCCGGCCGACCCCTCACCGCACGTTCCGTCCAGAAGACTGTGGCACGTATCGGCGAAAGAGCCGGAGTCCAGAAGAAGGTCACCCCCCACGTCCTCCGTCACAGCTTCGCCACCCACCTCCTGGAGACCGGTACCGACATCCGGTACATCCAGGAGCTCCTGGGGCACGCCTCGACCCGAACCACCGAGATCTACACCCACGTGAGCGGAAGGGACCTGGCCCGCATCCGAAACCCGCTGGACAGCCTGGGAGGGGACGTTGAGGGCGGGGACGGTCCTTAGGCAGTGTCCACCGTCAGCAGTGTCCACCGTCAGCCGCGTCCATCGTCAGCGGCGTCCATGCGACAACAATCGTTGGTCTCGCCCTCCAACTTCCCGAACCTCCAGTCGCAAAGACATCACTCCCCTCTCCCATTATCCCGATACTCTTTCGGCACCGGGGTCGGAGCCGTATGGTGGGGGAGGAGTGGGGGTTTTATGGGGGTTTGGGGGGGGGTGATCGGGGGACAGAGGGAGGAGCACGGTGCCGCCGTTGTCCGACGCGATGGGTTTCCTGTTAACACCAAGGCTCCCCCTACCCGAACCAATCAACGGAAACCCACATCTCCAGTTCCCGCCCCGACGGCCGGGAACTGGGAGTTA
>REEG01000215.1 GCA_007695195.1 Gemmatimonadales bacterium
AGGTCTGGTTAGTGGGCCCGGCAGGATTAGCTTCGCAGATCCTGCCGGGGTACGGTCTGACTCCAGGTCACCTTAGTGGGCCCGGCAGGATTCGAACCTGCGACCCTTCGATTATGAGTCGAGTGCTCTAACCACTGAGCTACGGGCCCGGGGGTGGCGGGTCGGGGAGACCCGCCGGCCCGGGGGGTGCCTGCTCCAGGAGCGAGGCGCCACCCCGGGCCGCGTGGATCCGTGGTGCGGATCCGTGGTGCGGATCAGTCCTTCAGCGTGTAGCGGAGTCGGGCGGCCAGGCCCTCGCCGTCCACATCCAGCCGCTCGGCCCCCTCGCCGGACAGCTCTTCCACCTCGGCGTGCTGCTCGAAGGCGGTACCCACCAGGTGGTCGGCGTAGTCAGGGTTGGCGCGGATGAAGTTCCGGCTGATGAGAAGCGTGTCGACCCGGGCCTCCTTCAGGGCCTTCTCCACACTCTCAGGCCCCAGGGCACCGCGACCGCCGGAACGAGCCTGATCCACGACCTGGTCCAGGAGCTCGCCCTGGACCCGCTGGTTCACCGCCGAGGCCGTGGCCTCCACGGCTTCCCGAACCTGGGCGTCGGTCATCTCGACACGGAGCGACCCCTCCACAGCGGTCCGTGAGGCAAGCCGGTTGGGGAGGTGGGAGTGGAGCGCCGCCACCACTTCCGGCGTGCCACCCAGCACAACCAGGGCCTCGTCGCCGGCCCGCTCGGTGACGAGCTCGGCCAACCGCTTCTGCATCCGCTCCGAGCCAACCTCCAGGAACTTCTGCGCCGCGTCGGTGCCTGTCTTCCCGCGAACCCCGGTGTGACTGGTGGCCCGCTTGGACACGTTGATGTCGGTGAGATCCCCGAGGAAGGTCTCGGCGTTCAGATTCTCAGGCTCGCCGAGCTGCCCGTTCCGGTACTCGAAGATGCGGGCGCGGCGGCTATCCACCAGGATGGCCACGACCAGTCGCTCCTGCTTCAGCGCCCGGACGTAGGGAGCCACCCGGATGCCTTCTTCCCAGCGCACCAGATCGGGCATGGGAACCCGGACGGGGTTGCCGTAGACCAGGCCGTCGTCGGTGGCGAAGCCCACCCAGCCGAAGTTGGGGAGGAAGCTGTCGTGCTTCCCCAGGGCCTCCTCGATGTGCTTGAGGGCGTTGGTGAAGCGCTGCTCCTCTTCCGGCCCCTCTCCGTTCGCCGACTTTCGAGCCTCGTTGACCTGCCGGTCCAGGCGCCGCCGCCAGGCGGTGCGCTCAGCGAAATCCGTCGCCTTTCCATCCAGATAGACGCTCAGCACCTTGTCCCCGCGGAGATCCCGGTACAGGTCCACCAGCTCATCGTGGGTCAGCATGGCACTCCTTCTGTTTTCGATTCGATTCACAAGGGCAATGGGAAGGGCAAAACCGCCACAGACCCGCCCCGGAAGCCACCTCAGCGGGTTCCGAAGAGCCGGTCTCCGGCGTCGCCCAATCCTGGGAGAATATAACCTCTTTCGTCGAGCTGACGGTCCAGCGCCGCCGTGAAGAGGGGGATGTCCGGATGGGCCTTCCGAAACACCTCCACCCCGCGAGGCGCCGCCACCAGGCACATGAAGCGGATGTTCACGGCGCCCCGATCCTTGAGGAGTTGTACCGCGGCGGTGGCGGACCCTCCGGTGGCCAGCATGGGATCCACCACGATGAACTCTCGATCGGCAGGAGCCGCCGGAATCTTGAAGTAGTACTCCACCGGCTCCAGCCGCTCCTCGTCCCGGAAGAGCCCCACATGACCCACCCGTGCGCCGGGAACCAGGCGGACGATCCCTTCCACCATTCCCAGTCCGGCTCGGAGGATGGGCACCACCACCAACTTCTTCCCCCGGATGCGGTAGGCTGTGGTGGTCTCCAGCGGCGTCTCCACCTGCACCGGCTCCAGCGGTAGGTCCCGCGTCACCTCGTAGGCCATGAGGAGGGACACCTCCTCCACCAGCTCCCGGAACTGCTTCTTGGTGGTCGTGCGGCACCGGAGGTAGGAGACCTTGTGCTGGATGAGGGGGTGATCCAGGATCCGGAGCTCAGGCGATAGGGTCTGCATGGGCGATGCGGTGACGGGATCAGGGCAAGATGCGATGATTATCCGGGTCGTTCCACTGGACTGCTACGCTATCCCCGCCGCCGCCGCAGGGGAAGAGTCAGGGGAAAAACCCTCTCTCGCCCCTCTCCTCGGACCCCGCAAATCATGTCCCCAGACCGACCGGACGACGACCACCCGGCCGACGACGCCTTCGCCCAGGCCCGCCGGTCGATGGTCCGGGAACAGCTCCAGGCCCGGGGCCTGCGCCACGCCAGGGTCCTGGAGGTCATGGGCCGGGTACCCCGGGAGCACTTCGTATCGGGAAGCCGGGCCCGGTCGCCCTGGAGCGTCTACGCCGACAGCGCCGTTCCCGTGGGCCGGGGCCAGACCCTGTCCCAACCCTACATGGTGGCGCGGATGACGGCGGATCTGGATCCGCAGCCTGGGTCCCGGATCCTGGAGATCGGCACGGGCACGGGCTACCAGACCGCCGTCCTGGCAGCCCTTGCCGAGGAGGTCTGGACGGTGGAGCGGGATCCGGTGCTGGCGGAGGGGGCCCGGGAGCGTCTCGAGGCACTGGGGATCGAGAATGTGCACTTCCGATACGGGGACGGCTCCCTGGGGTGGCCCGAAGGGGCGCCCTTCGACGGAATCCTGGTCACCGCCGGGGCGCCGAGGATCCCGGCACCGTTGGTGGGCCAGCTGGCCGAGGATGGGAGGATGGTGATCCCGGTGGGCCCTCCCGACCTCCAGGAACTCCTGCTGGTGGAAGTGCGTGGTGGCGAAGTCCGGAGTCGGGTCCTCACCGAGTGCCGCTTCGTCCCCCTGGTGGGCGAGGCCGGTTGGGCTTCTCCCCCGGCCTGATCTTTCGGCCACTCCCTCTCCCGGAACCGGAGCCCCCCTTCGCCCTGGAGGAAGGCTCCGGCTTCACCCCGGCAGCGACCCGGAGCGCCGAAATCTCCTCCGAAGTCAACTCCCGCCATTCACCCCGAGGCAGATTTCCGAGACGGAGCGGACCGAAGGCAGTGCGCTCCAGACTGACGACGCGGTGGCCCACCGTCTCCAACAGGCGCCGGACCTCGTGCTTTCGCCCCTCCCGGAGGACCAGACTCAGGACCGCCTCGTCCCGACGGGTCGCCGCCCCCTTCAGGTGGCGAACCAGCTCGGCCCGGGCCGGCCCGTCGTCCAACTCCACCCCCACCTCGAGACGCCGGAGCGTTGCCTCAGCCGGCACGCCCTGCACCCGTGCCCGGTACTCCCGGGACACCTCCGACGATGGATGGAGGAGGCCGTGCATGGCATCGCCCTCATTGGTGAAGAGGAGGAGCCCCTCGGTGAGGAGATCCAGGCGACCCACATAGGGGAGAGACCGGTGCTCCGGCGGCAGAAGGGTATAGACGGTGGGCCGCCCCTGAGGATCCTTCCGGGTGGTCACCGTTCCCAGCGGTTTGTTCAGGGCAATCCAGCGGAATTCGGAGAGATGGACCTCCCGGCCGTCCACCTCCACCCGGTCCCGGCCGGGGGTCACCTGGATCCCCGGGGTCACCGCCACCTCGCCGTTCACCCGGACCCGCCCCTGGGCCATCCATGTCTCGGCCTCTCGTCGTGAGGCCACCCCTGCCCGAGAGAGGTACTTCTGGAGCCGCATGGGAGAGCCGTCACCGCTCATTCGTCATTCTCCTGTAGGACCTGTTCCTGTGGCGCTTCATCCTCCGTCCCCGGCTGCCCCGGCTTCCCCGGTGCTCCTTCCTCGTCCGGCGCTCCTTCCTCGTCCTGCACTCCGTCCTCGTCCGGCGCACCTTCCTCGTCCGGAAGGATGGGGGTCGTGCGGTCCCGCAGGATCACCGGCAGTTCGTCCGGTCGCGGCAGGTCATCAAGGCTCCGGAATCCGAAGTGCTGGAGGAAGAAGTTGGTGGTTCCGTAGAGAAGGGGGCGCCCCAGCCCCTCGCCCCGGCCCACCACATCGATGAGCCCCCGGTCCTGGAGCGTCCGGATCACTCCCGACGATCCGACGCCCCGAACGTACTCCACCTCGACTCGACCGAGGGGCTGCCGGTAGGCGATGATGGCCAGTGCCTCCAGCGCCGGGCCCGAGAGCCGCGACGGACGAGGCACCGTCTCCAGACGATCCAGGTAGGGGGCATAACCCGGCTCGGTGAGGAGCTGATATCCTTCGGCCACTTCCACGAGCCGGAAGGCTCGCTCCGACTCCAGATAGAAGGTCCTCAGCCGCGCCAGCGCCGCCTCCACCTCATCCTCGTCCAGGGACTCGTCGGCTCGGGCAATCTCGTCGGGACGCAGGGGGGCATCGCTGGCAAAGAGCACGGCCTCCACGATCTGGTCCGGCTTCACGGCTGGTTCTCCTCGGGTGGGGGGGATGGCGACCGGTCCAGGGGTCGGGCCGCGAAGTCGTCGATTCCATCGCCGAACCCGTCGGCCACAGCCCCGGCCCCGGAACCAGGATCATCGCGGCGGTAGAGCCAGAGCTCATGGAAGGGGCGGGTCTGGCGCAGATGGATCCGGCGTCGGCGACTCAGTTCGAGGCCGGCCAGGAAGGTCATGACACCGTGCATCCGGTGGACATCATCCTGAACGGAGCTGAATAGCGACCGGAACTCCACCCCGGAGTCGCGATTCAAACGCTCCAGGATGAGGATCGCCTTCTCTTCCATGGACACGGTGCGCGGTGTAACGCGGTGTTCCCGGTCCACCGCTTCGGGGACCTTCACCCCCAGGGCGGCGGCCAGGACCTCGTCCCAGGTGGTCTCCAGGGGAAGCTCTTCGGGCGAGGGGCGGGGGCGGTCTTCCAGGTAGCCCTTCGGACGCCGCCGTGCGCGCTCCGCCTCGGCCCGCTCCATGCGCTGGGTGATCTCGCGGATCTGCTCGTACTCCAGGAGGCGCCGCACCAGTTCGGCCCGGGGATCCTCGCCGTCCTCCTCCACGGGCCTGGGCAGGAGCATCTGGGCCTTGATCCGGATCAGCGTCGCCGCCATCTCCAGGAACTCGCCCGCCGAGTCCAGCTCCCCAGCCCCGATTCCCTTCACCGCCACCAGGAACTGATCGGTGATGTGGTGGATGGGGATGTCGAAGATGTCGAACTCCTGCTCCCGGATCAGGTGCAGGAGCAGATGAAGCGGCCCGTGGAAGCGCTCCAGCTCCACCATGAAGGGAGCGTCGATGCCGTCGGCGCCGTTCATGAACCGTTTCCGGTGGTGATCCTGCCAGCGAGGGCCGCCCTACGCGCAGCCGGCCCACGCGTGGGATCGGGAATCGGGTCATGCGTGGGATCGGGGGCCCGCCCATGGCCACAGGAGGGCCGGGGCCGGAGGTAGGGCGCGAAACGAGGGAAGGGACTCATCCCCCGAAGCTACCCGGATTCCGCGATGGGGAGCAAGGCGGGGGTACGAGCATCGTAAGCGGGGGGCATTGATCTCCAGGGCGGGCCAGGATATCTTTGCCGTCTGTCGCCGTTTCCATAGACGTATCCGAGGTCG
>REEG01000213.1 GCA_007695195.1 Gemmatimonadales bacterium
ACCCGCGGATCACCACCGTGGGGAAGTACCTCCGTAAGTTCAGGATCGACGAGCTCCCCCAGCTTCTGAACGTCCTGAAGGGCGACATGAACCTGGTGGGTCCCCGTCCCGAGCAGCCTGCCATCTTCGGAGAGCTTCGGGAAACCATCGAGGAGTATCAGGCCCGGCAGCGTGTACTCCCCGGGATCACCGGGCTGGCCCAGGTGAATCTCTCCTACGACCAGAACGTGGACTCGGTTCGCGAAAAGGTGCGTCTGGACCTGGAGTACACAAAGAAGGAGTGTCCGCTCCAGGACCTGCGGATCATGGCCAAGACCATTCCGGTGGTGCTGACAGGCAAGGGTGCGGTCTAACGGCCGCTCCCGGTTGATCGCGCTTTCACCGGACCTTTAGCACCCCGGCCCCAGCGGCCGGGGTGTTTCAGTTTCCGGCGGTCATACCCCCGCCCACCCGTTCCACCGTCTCCAGGAGGCGGGCTTCGTCCCGCTCCCAGTGGTACCGGTCCCGGATCCCGGCGCGTCCGGCCTGCCCCATCGTCCAGGCCGATCCTTCCCGCCACACCTCTTCCAGCACCCGGGCCAGGTCTTCGGCGTCGCCACTCCGGAAGACCAGCCCCGCCCCTGTCTCCCGCACCACGCGGGCCGCCGGGCGGGCGTCGGAGCTCACCACCGCCAGCCCCGCCGCCATGTAGTCGAAGAGCTTGTTGGGGATGGTGGTGTTCCAACTCTCGTTGGCCAGGTGGGGGATGAGCCCCACCTCCGATTCCCCCACGATGCGCAGCGCCTCCCGGTAGGGAATGAACCCGAGGGAGCGGAACCGGGCCTCGGGGAGCCCCAGCTCGGCGCCCAGCGCCTCGAAATCGGTCCGGGCCCGCCCATCACCGATAAGGGTGAGGTCCACCGGAACCTCCCGGTCCCGGAGCCGCGCCACCGCCTCGATGACGGAGCGCACCCCTCGGGCTTCCTCCATGAGGCCCAGGTAGACGGCCTTGAGGGGGTGGCTGGGCTTGGCCACCAGGGGGGCCGGGCGCTCGGCGAAGTCGCCCAGTCGGCCGAGGGAGGGGGTATTTCCCACCACGGTGATGCGCTCGGGCGGGACGCCCAGCTCGGCCTGGAGGCGCTCTCCCGACTCTTCCACCACCACCAAGGTGTGGTCGATCCGAGCCATGGTCCAGCGCTCCACCGCCTCCACCGCCCGCGGGTTCCGGATCAGGGCGTCGCCGAACCGGGTCGAATCGGTGAGCCAGAGATCCCGCATCATGGCGGGATAGTTCTCCGCCATGTCCAGGATGACGGGAAGCCCCAGCCGACGCCCCACCCAGATGGCGGTGGGAGCCAGGGGGAGGTCCCGGACCAGAACCACCTGGGCCCGTTCCCGGCGGCCGACCCGCTGGGCCAGCCGGATCCACCGGGGATTCATGAAGGCGGGGAATTGCGACGCCGCATCGAGTGTTGAGCCCAGCCAACGCCACGGGGTCATCCGGTGCATCACCGCCTCGGGGAGTTCTTCCCGGAGCGGGCGCCGGTCCCGGTTCCGGGCCACCATATGGACGGGGTGACCATTCCGGTTCAGCGACAGGGCCACCTTCTCGACCCGGACGTCCCAGGGGTACTCGCCATCGACGATCTTGAGGATCCGCACGGGCGTCTCCGCGCTGCAGGAGGAAGGCTCAGTCCGGCGCCACGGACCACTCGGCCCGCCACGCCTCGAACATGAGAAGGCTCCAGAGTGTAAGGGCATCCTGACTCCGGCCCTCGGCAAAGTCGGTCCACGCCCGGCGCACTGCCGCCGGGTGGAAGAGGTGGTCCCGCTCCGGCGACGGCGCCAGGAGAAGCTCCTGGGCCCACCCCTTGAGGGGTCCCCGAAGCCAGAGGGCCAGGGGGACGGTGAACCCGGTCTTGGGGCGATCCACCAGGGCCCGGGGAACGTGGCGATAGAGGAGCTGCCGGAGGAGCCACTTCCCTTCCCCGGCACGGATCTTCAGATGGTCCGGGAGGGTCCAGCTCCACTCCACCACCCGGTGATCCAGGAGGGGGACCCGGGCCTCCAGGCTCACGGCCATGCTGGCGCGGTCCACCTTCTGGAGGAGGTCATCGGGAAGGTAATAGGTCTGATCGGCTTCCAGCATGGCGCCCAGGGTGAAGGTTCCGTCGCCACCGTCGCCGCCATGAAGGAGGGCCGCCAGGGGGTCGTCCCCCCCGGCACCTTCTCCAACGCCTCCGGTGCGGAGAAGGCCCTGGGCCCGGGTGGAGAGGAGGGTCCGGTACGCCTCGGCTGCGGAGGGCGCCGCCATCATCCGGCCCAGCTTGTGGGCCTTCTGGCCCGCCAGGCGAACCGCGCCGGCACCGGGCGCCCACGCCGCGAGCCGGTCCCAGGTGGGCTCGGACACTCCCTGGAGGGCCCGCCCCATGAGGCGGCGGGGGAGTCCCGGGAGCCGCTGCGTCCGGGGAATGAGCCGGCCCCCGGCGGCGTGGCGGGTGTAGCCGGCGAAGAGCTCGTCGCCGCCGTCTCCCGTGAGCGCCACGGTCACATCGCGCCGGGCCAGTCGGCTCACCAGCCAGGTGGGGATCTGGGAGGGGTCGGCCAGGGGCTCGTCGAAGATTCCCGGAAGGCTCGGGACCACGTCCAGCGCCTCGCGGCCGCTCACCGGGAGTTCCGTGTGCTCGGTCCCCAGGTGACGGGCCACGGCCCGAGCGTGGTCCGACTCGTCGTGGGTGGGGTCGTCGAACCCGATGGTGAAGGTGCGCACCGGAGAGGTGGAGAGCTGCTGCATGAGGGCCACCACCACCGACGAATCGACCCCGCCGGAGAGGAGGGCCCCCAGGGGGACGTCGGCGATCATGCGGAGGGAGACGGCATCCCGGAGGAGGGCCTCCAGGTGGTCCACGGCAGCGGCGTCATGGCCAGGCTCCGGACCCGGAGCGGTCCGGGCCATCTCCTCGCCGCCCCGTCGGGCCCGGGCAACGGACCACCAGGGCTCGCCCTCCGGCGGAGGATCCGACGGCCCGGAGCCGGCCGCCTCACCCAGGGGGATTCGCACCAGATGCCCCGGTCGGAGCTTCCGGATCCCGCGGAAGGGGGTGAAGGGCGCCGGGAGATAGAGATACCGGAGGTAGAGGTCCAGCCCGTTGGGATCCAGCGAGAAGCGCGTCTCCGGATCCCGGAGGAGGGCACCCAGCTCCGAGGCGAAGGCCAGCCCGCCGGGGACCCGGGCCAGGTAGAGGGGCTTGATCCCCATCCGGTCCCGGGTGAGCCAGAGGACCTGGTCCCGGGTATCCCAGAGGGCCAGGGCGAACATCCCCACGAACCGGTTCAGCGCCACCTCGACGCCCCACCGCTCCAGGGCGTTCACCACCACCTCCGAGTCGGAGTCGCCCCGGAAGGTCACCCCATCGCGGCGGAGTTCGTCGCGGAGATCCCGGAAGTTGTAGACCTCGCCGTTGAAGACCATGACGAATCGCCCGCTCTCCGAAGCCATGGGCTGGCGTCCGGCGGGGGTCAGGTCGAGAATGGAAAGACGGCGGAAGGCGAGGCCCACTCCGGCGCCCGGATCTTCCCAGAGGCCCTGGTCGTCGGGCCCCCGGTGCTTCAGCGCCTGGGACATGGGGGCCAGCCGGGAGGCCAGGGCGGAGGGCTCTCGGCCTCGGGAAGCCACGGGAAGGATGAGACCGGTGAATCCGCACACGGGTCAGCGAACCGGAGAGGGAAACATGGAGACAGTACCCATACGATCTTTACCTTCCGGTCGGGGTCATAAAGGAGTAGGAGAACACCTCAGCAAGCTCCCTGCCGAAGAAGGAGAGAGGCTGTTGGCACTCCCCTTGCTCCCAGTATCGGCAGCCAGTGGTTCCCTCCAGCATCGACGCCCATGACGGACCGGTCTTCCTATCCTGTGACGCCCCATGATCCCCACGCCGGGCCACCTGCTGGTGACCCGGGCGGGCCGCCGCCGTACGGCTACGGGTACGGCCCACCGCCCTACGGCGAAGATCCAGATGAGGGGTCCGGACTGGACGTGTGGAAGATCCCCCAGATCCTCTGGCGCTACAAGTGGTTGATGGCGGTGGCGGTGCTGCTCGGTTTGGGCGCAGGGTATGTGGCAGCCAGTACCCAGGTGCCCCGTTTCACGACGCAGGCCCTAGTGCAGGTTGGTGAACCCCAGCGGCAGCAGGCCGGGGTCACGGCCATTGAGACTGGCGTCCGCTTCGGCCCGGCCTCATGGGCCAACCTCATGCGATCCAATCGGGTGCTCGAGCGGGTGGTGGACGATCTGAATCTATTCGTCTGGGCACAAGCGCCCACGACCCCGGACGTGTTTCTGGACGCGCAAGTTCTGGGGTCCATCCGTCGGGGTGAGTATACTGTGCGTGTCGATGAGGCCGGAGAGACTGTCGTGCTCCTGGACGAAGGGGAGAGGGTTCTGGAGAGTCATGACCTTGACGAACTGTTCGCCGTCGAGGTGGCGGAGTCGCTCGCCGATTCGGGGGATCCGGAAGACACAGGAGAAAGCGTAGCAATTCTGGGTGAGAGCGTGGGAGTTGCCCTGAACCTCTCCCGCAGCGCCCTGGAACCGGGCGCTAAGATCCGATTCACCCTGCGGACTCGCCGGGATGCAGCCCAGAGCCTCGCGGGGAGCCTTATGGTGCAACCTAGCCAGAGCGCCTTCATGGTCGTTGCCATGCAAGGTCAGGACCCCTGGTGGATCGCCCAGATCGTGAATGCCGTCACCGAAAGCTTCCTTCTTGAGGCTACGGAGCTGGCTCGAGCTCAGAGCGACGAGCTTTCCAGAACGCTGGAAGAGCAGTTGACGACGGCCCGGAGCGCCTTGAACCAGGCTGAGGCCGAGTTGGAGGCTTTCGAAACGACCGCCGTCACCAACGTGGAGTTGTCCGCCCAGTTCAGCGGCTCGGACCCTGCGGCAGCCTCCGGGCTTGTGGATCTCCGAATCGAGCTAGACCAGCTCCAGAGGGATCGAGATAACCTTCGACGGATCCTTAGGGAGTCCGAAGGTGACGGCACCCTTCGAATCCAGGCGCTGGAGTCCATTCCCTCCGTTCGGGAATCGTCAGAGTTGATGGGAGTGCTGGAGCAGATCACGGAACGTCGGGCCGAGGTACGCTCCCTCCTGGTTCGATACACGGAGGATCACCCGAACGTCCGGGAGGGTCGCTCAGAACTTCGGGAGTTGGAGCAGGAGGCGGTCCCCGCGCTGGCTCAGGAAGTCCTTAGAGAGTTGGACCTCCGGATCTCCAACCTCCAGACAACCGCCGATGCCCGTTCGGATGATCTCAGGGCGATTCCGGGTCAGGCGTTGACTCGAGCGCGCCTGCGACGGCAGGTTGCCCAGGCCGAAGCGCTCTTCGAAGATGTAAATCGGCGGTATGCGGCCGCTCGCCTGGCGTCCATCAGCACAACCCCCGACTTACAGATCGTGGATCGGGCCGAACCGCCATCCCGAGCCGACGGTGACCGAAGATTGATGATGGCCCTGGTTACCCTCTTCGGTTTCGTAGGCGCCGGAAGTTTTGGAGCCATCCTTCT
>REEG01000188.1 GCA_007695195.1 Gemmatimonadales bacterium
GGATGGGCCCACATCGTGATTTACCTCGGGGGCAGTGCCCCATTCCCCCGCCCTCCCCACCCTGGCGTCCCTCGAATGCACCCCTGGGCCTTTGTTCCGGGGTCATGTTGGTGGCGGGACCCCATGGAGCGCCACCTTCGGCGTCACCTTCGGGGATGTACCGGGGAGGTGCACCCGGCATAAACAGCCTCCGGGCACGCAGTCGCCACGCTGCGGCACGGGACACGTCCGTGAAGGATTTCGCCCGCCTGTGAACGAAAGTCTGCACGCAGTCGCCACGCCCCCGACCTCACCGATGCGACGGGCCTCGACGTTCTTGATCTTCATCGGTGAACGACCTTGCCGGCACCGAGAACCACGTGGAATGCGCCCCACACGACCTGGAACGCGCCCCGGACGATCTAGATGGCGCCCCGGACGACCTGGAATGCGATCCCTCACAGGTCACCGCTACACAGAGGGCCAAATTAGAATCCTGATTCTAATTTGGCATCCTTCCTTGCCGGCCAGGAGCTCGTGGGTGCCATCCGTACGAAAGGTGCCCGCTCCTGTACAGACCCCGGAATCGGCAGCGACGCGCGCCGTCCAGGTCAGAAGAAGACCGGCTCCTTGTAGGACCCGAAGACCTCTTCCATGGCGAAACGGATCTCGAAGAGGGTGCAGTAGGCCCTGGCGCAGTCCAGGATGAGGGGCACCAGGTTCGCGCCGGTCCGCGCCCCCTCGGTCAGGGCCGAGAGGGTCCGCTGCACTGCCTCGTCGTCACGGGAGGCCCGCAGCTCGGCCATGCGCGCCCGCTGCCGCCCCTCCACCGTCCGGTCGATCCGGAGGGTCTCGATGGAGACATCCCCTGAGCCGTCGGTGAACCCGTTCACCCCAACGATGACCCGACTTCCGGCCTCCAGCTCTTCCTGCTGGCGGAGGGCGGAGTGGGCGATCTCCTTCTGGAACCACCCCGCCTCGATCCCGGGCACCACCCCACCCACCTCGTCGATCTCCCGGAAGATCTCCTCGGCCTCGGCTTCCAGCTCGTCAGTGAGGGTCTCCACGTAGTAGGAGCCGGCCAGGGGGTCGATGGTGTTGGGGACCCCCGTCTCATGGGCCAGGATCTGCTGGGTCCTGAGCGCGATGCGCACCGCCTTCTCCGTGGGAAGGGCCAACGTTTCGTCCATGGAGTTGGTGTGGAGGGACTGGGTCCCCCCCAGCACCGCCGCCAGCGCCTGGTAGGCGACCCGGACGATGTTGTTCTCGGGCTGCTGAGCCGTGAGGGTCACGCCTGCGGTCTGGCAGTGGGTACGGAGCCTCCACGAGGCGGGATTCCGGGCCCCGTAGACGTCCTTCAGACGCCGGGCCCAGATCCGTCGGGCGGCCCGCAGCTTGGCGATCTCTTCGAAGAAATCGTTGTGGATGTCGAAGAAGAAGGAGAGTCGAGGGGCGAAGTCGTCCACGTCCAGCCCCCGGGCTATGCCCCGCTCCACGTACTCGAAGCCGTTTCGGAGGGTGAAGGCCAGCTCCTGCGAGGCCGTGGACCCGGCCTCGCGGATATGGTAGCCGGAGATGGAGATGGGGTTGTACTTGGGCGCGTGCTCGGAGCACCACTCGAACATGTCCACGATGGCCCGGAGCGCCGGCTCGGGCGGGTAGACCCAGGCGTGCTGGGCCTGGTATTCCTTGAGGATGTCGTTCTGCACCGTCCCCTGGAGCTTCTCCGGCGACACCCCCTGCTTCTCCGCCGCCGCCACGTAGAAACAGAAGAGGATGATGGCAGGCCCGTTGATGGTCATGGAGACGGAGACCCTGTCCAGCGGGATCCCGTCGAAGAGGGTCTCCATGTCGGCCAGCGACGAGATGGCGACACCGCAGACCCCCACCTCGCCCAGCGAACGGGGATGGTCCGAGTCGTACCCCATGAGGGTCGGGAAGTCGAAGGCCACCGAGAGCCCGGTCTGTCCGTTCCTCAGGAGGTAGTGGTACCGCTCATTCGTCTCCTCGGCGGTGGCGAAGCCGGCGAACTGCCGCATGGTCCAGAGACGGGTCCGGTACATGGTGCTGTAGGGCCCGCGGGTGAAGGGGAACTCCCCCGGCAGCCCCAACGCCTCATCATGGCCTTCCGCATCCTCCCGGTTCAGGGGGGTGTAGAGGGGATCCACCTCGCGCCCGGACACCGAGGTGAAGGGCACGTCCCGCTTGGGCACCGCCTCATAGCCGGCCTCCCACGTGGCGAGGCGAGCCCGGAGTGCTTCCAGCTCCTCTTCCTTCTTCCGGAGGGCTTCCTGGAGAGTGGCGGCGGTGACGTCGCGTTCGATGGTGGACATACGCGCTCCGAAGTGCGGTTGGGAGGTAAGGCCGTGGAAAAAAGATGACCTACCCCCCGAGGAGGGTCAACGAGACAGGGTCCAGGGGGCAGCCGGAGCGGTTCGGCGGATGCGCCACACCCGGCTCATGCGTCCCCCGATGCAGGGGCGGGGGGCACCAGATCCGAATCCTCGACGGCCAGACCCAGGCGCCGGAAGAAGAGGGCCGCCTCGGAGTAGGGCGTCTCGGTGCCGCCGTCGATGCGGTCCAGGGCTTCGGGAAGCACTTCGCCCCGGGCCAGAAGGCGGCGGATGCGTCGCCGCGCCTCCCGGTCCAGCACCTCCCGGATGCGGTCGGCCATGCGGGCCCGGCGACGCTGTTCGAGTTCTCCCGAGGCCACGAGCCAAGTCCGGTGACGGTCCACCGTCGCGCGAAGCTCTTCAACCCCCTCGCCGCTGTGTGCCATGGTAAGCAGGACCGGGGGAACCCAGGGCTCGGGCCCGGCCTCCGCGTCGGCGGCGGCGCCCTCCGCGTCGCCAGGCGAGGCGGGGGCCGGGGAGTCGTGGGGGGGCGCACCGGCACCGGTCGCCGGGCCGTGATGACCCGCCGGACCGTGATGACCCGCTGGGCCGTGATGACCGGCAGAGCCATGATGACCCGCCGCCGCTCCGGGCATCCCGCCCGATCGAAGCTTGAGCGCCGCCCGGATCTCCTTCACCAGCCGGTCCGCCCCCGGTCGATCGGCCTTGTTCACCACGAAGATGTCGGCGATCTCCATGAGTCCCGCCTTCATGGCCTGGATCCCGTCTCCCGACTCGGGGGTCAGCACCACAACCACCGTATCGGCGGCGCGGGTGATTTCCAGTTCGGTCTGGCCCACCCCCACCGTCTCGATGAGTACCCGCGGGAATCCGTACGCGTCCATGACGTCCACCACCTCCTTGGTGGTGGTGGCCAGCCCTCCAAGCGATCCCCTGGACGCCATGGACCGGATGAAGATCCCCGGATCCGTGGCCAGGTCGTTCATGCGGATCCGGTCACCCAGGAGCGCGCCCCCCGAGTAGGGCGAGGTGGGATCCACCGCCACGATCCCAACCTGCTCGCCCTCCTTCCGGGCCAGACGGGCGTAGGCCGAGACCAGGGATGACTTCCCCGCCCCCGGGGGCCCGGTGAATCCCAGTCGACTTCCGCCCCCGCGCCCGGTAGCCATGAGGATGTGGAGGAGTTCCTGGAACCCGTTCCGTTCGTTTTCCACCAGGGAGATGGCGCGGGCCAGCGCGATGCGACGCCCCTCTTCCATCCCCGTGAGCAGGGAACTCAGCGCCGGGGAGGGAGACCGATGGGCGCCCGCGCCGGATGGGCGGGAGGTCGCATGAGGCCCGCTCTCGGAGGGCCGGGAAGTCGAGGGATCTCCGGCGCCGGATCCGCCGGGAGCGAGGGTATCGTCGGGGTGACTCATGGTGGTCGTCAGGGGTGGAGGCGCTGGGGAGACAGGTTGGATCCGGTCCCCCGTCACGGACGAGGAGACCGGAGGCCCCGAGCATGCCGCAAGGGGTTTTCCAGGAGGTGCGTCGGTACCAGAAAGGTGAACAGGAACATGATGAGTGAAGCCAGGAGTCCCAGAACCAGGAGCCAGACGTTCTGCAGGCCCAGGTAGAGGATGGCGCTGATGAGCGCCGTGGCGGTGGCGAATACCGAGAGGAGCAGCCGTCGGGCCTGCAGGTGCAGAAAGCGTTCCTGGCTCTGCGAGTCCCGGGGATGGACCCGGACCCGGAGTTCTTCCCTCTCGACCCGACTCAGAACATCCCGGATCACCCGGAGACTGGTCACCGCCTCACCCAGGAGGTCCCGGGCCATGTTCAGGGGCTCCCGGGCCGTCTCCTTCACGAGGCGGGAACGGTTCCGGGCCAGTACCCTTCGGATCATGAAGAGCCCGTTGAAATCCTTGTCGTAGCGAAAACCGATCCCCTCCAGGAGCACGGCCGCCCGGAAGAAGTAGACCAACTCCTGGGGGAGCAGTAGGGGCCAGGTGTAGAAGGTATCCCAGACCTGCTGGATGATCTCCTGCAGCCGCTCCCTGTGGGTGGTCCGGGCCCGTTCCATGATGCGCATGACCTCGGTGGCGGCCTCCCGGATGTCTCCTCGGGGCACCTCGGGAGAGATCATCCCCAGTTTGTACATCCCGTTGATCATCCCGTCCAGGTCTTCGCGCTCCACGGCCAGCGCCACCGAGAGAATGCTGTCGCGGGTCCAGCGGGGCACCTCCAGCGCCATCCCCCAGTCCAGGACCACGATGGTCCCGGCCGAGTCCACCAGGAGGTTCCCGGGATGGGGATCGGCGTGGAGGAAGCCCTCCAGCATCATCATCTTCAGGTAGAGCTCGGCCAGCCGCTCCATGACGTCGTTGAAATCCAGCTCTCCCGAGGCGAAGCGGTCGTGGAGGCGATCCACCTTTGTGCCCTTCATGAATTCCATGACCAGCACACGGCGGGTGGAAACCCCCTGGATCACCAGCGGCGCCCGCACCCGGGAATCGTTGCGGAAGAGGCGCCTGAAGCGCTCCATATTCTCCGCCTCGCTCCTGAAGTCCATCTCCTCGCGGACCCGTACGGCGAACTCCCGGAAGACGTTGGTGATTCCCCGGACCTGATGGGTGGGAAAGAGGACGTTGATCCAGAAGAGGAGCCGGAAGGAGAGGTCCAGGTCCAGCGTCACCATCTCTTCCACACCAGGCCGCAGCACCTTGACGGCCACCTCCTGTCCGCGGTACCGCCCCCGGTGAACCTGCCCCAGGGAGGCGGCGGCCATGGGCTCGTCCTCGAACTCCTCGAAGACATCCGCCACGGGCCGGGCGAGTTCGGCCTCCACCACTGCTCGTGCCGCCGCCGCCGGAATGGGCGGGACCTGATCCTGGAGCGTCCCCAGCGTCGAGAGGTAGGGCTCCGGGACCAGGTCGGCCCGGGCACTGAAGATCTGGGCCAGCTTGATGAAGGTGGGGCCGAGCCCGGCGATGACCGCCACGAGCCTGCGGGCCCGATCGTCGTGATGGCCGTCCCTGCGCCGGGCCGGTCGCCCCAGGAGGATGAAGCGGCGCCGATCCCGGAGGAAGGCCCAGAGGAAGGGGAAGAGGCGCAGGGCGATGAGGGCACCACGGACGGTGCGCCTCATGAAATGGCCCCCTCCGCCAGGATCCGGGTCACCAGCTCTTCCTGCCGGCGGTAGTGGGGGCTGGCGGCCCGGGCCTCCGGGTCTTCCGGGTGGTCCCATCCCAGGACGTGGAGGAGTCCATGCACCACCAGACGCACCAACTCCTCCTCCTCCGACACCCCTTCGTCCCGTGCCTGCCGGCGCGCCTGCTCGAGCCCCACATAGAGGTCGGCGTTGGGAGCCTCACCCGGCTCATGCAATGGGAACGACAGGACGTCGGGAACCCAGTCGTGTCCCAGATGCTCCCGGTTCATGCGTGCGGCCTCCTCGTCGTCCAGGAAGGCGACGGATACCTCGGCGCTTGTATGACCCTCCGCTCGGAGGGTGAGGCGGATGGCCCGCTCAAGGACAACGTTGGGAACGTGCTCTTCCGAGGGGGCGCTCAGATGGATCACTGTGCCCGTCACGGGAGTCGGCCGGCCTCCTCCGGGACGCCATTGCCCTGAGGGCCGGATGTAGCCGTCCCCTCACGCCGGGCCTCGGGAAGTCCGACGCCTCCGGCCTCGCCGCCCTCGCCTCCCTTTCCACCTTCTCCGTCACCTCCTTGGCCGGGATCGCTCCCCTGGGCCTGGGTCAGGTGCTTGGTGGTGGGGTAGTCGATGCGGTGATGGTAGAGGCCTGCCAGGACCTTCTCGAACTGGCGCTTCAGGATCCCGATCTCCCGGAGGGTGAGGGGGGCTTCGTCGAGCTGCCGCGCCCGGATCTTCCCATCCACGATGTTCTCGATGAGGGAGCGGACCCGTTCAGGGGTGGGATCCTTCAGGCTCCGAGTGGCGGACTCCACCGAATCGGCCAGCATGACGATGGCCGTCTCGCGACTCTGGGGCTTTGGCCCGGGATACCGGTAGTCAGTCACATTCACCTCGCCGTCTTCGCCGGCCTCCTTCCGGGCCCGGTCCAGGAAGTAGGCGATCTCCTGAGTCCCGTGGTGCTCCGGGATGAAGTCGATGAGAACGTCGGGGAGCTTGGCCTCGCGGGCCAGACGCACCCCTTCGGTCACATGCTCCCGCACCAGCGCCGCCGAGGTGGCGGGCTTGAGCTTGTCGTGGGGATTCCGCCCCGCCGGCTGATTCTCGATGAAGTAGTGGGGCTTCAGCATCTTCCCCACATCGTGGTAGTAGACCCCCACCCGGCAGAGGAGCCCGTTGGCTCCAATGGCGTTGGCCGCCGCCTCCGAAAGATTCGCCACATTGATGGTGTGGGCGTAGGTCCCCGGCGCCTCCATGGAGAGCCGCTTGAGGAGGGGACGGTTGGGGTCGGCCCACTCCAGGAGCGTCTGGTCCGTGGTGATGCGGGTGAACCACTCGAAGACCGGGAGGAAGCCCATGGCCAGGATGGCACTCACCACCGCATTCCCCCCGGCCCAGGCCAGCGCCATCCCCACCGTGCTCGCCTCCCGACCGGTCACGATCCCCAGGGCGCCGATGGAGGCCAGATAGGCCCCTGCGATGATGGCGATGAAGATCCAGGTCTGGGCCCGTCGACGAACGGCGCGCACCGAGAGGGCGGCGGCGGCTCCGGCGATGAACACCGGCGCCCAGGCGTGGACCGCCTGGAAGGGGAGTTGCACCCCCAACAAAACGGTGAGGACCCCCACCAGGATAAGGGCCAATCGCCCATCCCAGAGCACGGCCACGGCCAGCGCCGCGAAGGCGATGGGAAGGGCCTCCGGGGGCACCTGGTTTGCCGCCACCACCCCTGCCGCCACGGCGAAGGTAAAGATGATGAGGGCCTGCAGGAGCACCCACCGGAAGTTGTGATACACCTCGGATCGGAAGAAGAAGAGCAGAAATCCGAAGGCCGCCAGGATCAGGGTGTTGAGGAGGACGCTCCCCAGGAAGGGGATGGCCTGCAGTCCCCGATCTTCCAGCCGCCCGGCCGCCCGCAGCGCCTCCTCGTAGGCCTGGAGCCGCTCCACCTCCGTCTCGCCCACCTGCTGGTTCGCCCGCACCACCGCCTCGCCCTGGAGGACGGTGGCGCGGTTGGTGGGAACGGCCCGCCTGGCCGCGTCCCGATCCCGCTCCGTACCCTCGGCGTCGAAGCGGAGCGTGGGGTTCATGAACCGGATGAGGGTGAGGCGCAGGAGTTCGTCCACCTCCGACGAGGCCTGGGGGGGGAGGAGGCGCGCCACCCGCTGATAGAAATCGGCCGAAGTCATGACCGAATCCCGGGACACGTATCGTTCGTCCCCATCGGGCTCCACCACCAGAAGCCGCCCCGGCCCCAGGGTCTCCTGCCGTCCGCTTTCATCCAGAACGCCCTGGGGCAGGATCTCATCGGCGGCCCGGAGCGCCGTGCTCCGGAGCATGGCCCGGGAGTCATCGTTCAGGAGGAGATTCCGCTGGGAGGCGGAAGCGGCGATCCCCAGATCCGAGAGCCCCTGGGAGAGGATCCGGGAGGGGTCGGTTCGCTGTTGAGCGTCCTCGGCCAACTGGAAGAAGTTCTCCAGAGAAGCCCTCATGCTCAGCGCCGCCTGGGGCTCGAGCCGGAAGGTGGGGGGCACCGACGCCGCCGCCGCACTCCGTTCCCGCTCCAGATCGTCCGGGTTCTTGGGCACGCCGAAGGTGAGGGAGGCGATGACGTCCTCATCCGCCACCATTCCGGCCTGGAAGCGCGCCACCTCCCGCCCCGGATCGGGGGGAAAGAGGAGCGTCACGCTCAGGGCCAGGAGGAGGAGGAGGCCGAACCGGGTGCCATGGTGAATGGCCCCGTCGGGCCATCGGTTCCGCGGTGGTCCCGAGAGTCGGGCCAGGGGAGCCGGGCCCCGGGACGTGGAGCGAGCCGCCCCCGGGGACCGGGTCACGACGATGCCTCGCCCGCGTCGCCGGCCTCGGCGTAGGCCCGGATGATATCCTTCACCAGGCGATGCCGCACCACGTCGGAGCCGTCCAGGTAGACGAAGGCGATCCCCTCGATCCCGGTGAGGATGCGCTCCACCTGCAGGAGCCCCGAGTCCTCGCGCCTGGGAAGGTCGATCTGGGTCTTGTCGCCGGTGATCACCACCTGGGAGTTCAACCCCAGCCGGGTCAGGAACATCTTCATCTGCGCCGTGGTGGCGTTCTGGGACTCGTCCAGGATCACGAAGGCATCGGAGAGCGTGCGCCCCCGCATGTAGGCCAGGGGGGCGATCTCGATGGTGCGGTCTTCCAGCGCCCGCGCCACCCGCTCCGCCGGCATCATGTCCTCCAGGGCGTCGTAGAGGGGACGGAGGTATGGGTCGACCTTCTCCTGCAGGTCCCCAGGCAGGAACCCCAGGTTCTCCCCGGCCTCCACCGCCGGACGGGCCAGGACGATCCGCCGAACCTGCTTCCGGTAGAGGGCGTGCACCGCAGCCGCCACCGCCAGGTAGGTCTTCCCCGTCCCCGCCGGCCCGATCCCGATGACGATGTCGTGGTCGCGGATCGCTTCCAGGTATCCCCCCTGCCCGGGGGAGCGGGGGGCGATGACCTTCCGGGAGCCGGGGAGGGCGATCCTCAGGTCATCCCGGACCGGCGGGACCGCGGTACCCTGTTCGCGCCCCTCGAACTGATCGGCGAAGCGCGCCACATCCCGGGAATCGAATGGAGCCCGCAGGCGCGCCAGCTCGATGATGTGCTGGATCACCGGTACGGCCTGCTCCAGCCGCTCCACCTCGCCGGAGAGGATGAGATGATCGCCCCGGAGGACGACGCGGATCCGGAAGCGGCGCGCCAGCTCCTGGATATTGGAATCGTTCACGCCCGCCAGGAGGAGCTGATCAGCTCCCTCTGCACTCAGGCGATGTTCGACGATGGTGCCGCTGCTGTCGGCCATGCTCCCCCGCGTGTGGTCGGATCTCAACGGTCGGGCCTCACCGGCCCGACCGGCTTCTTCAGGCCGGGATCTCCGGATCCGTCGCCGGAGGGGCCTCATCGCCGGCTTTCCTTCCCCGGCGCTCCAGATGCAACTCCACCAATTCATGGGAACCCACCGGCGACGGGGCTCCCTCGAAGAGCGCCCGGGCCGCCGTGGTCTTGGGGAAGGCGATGACGTCCCGGAGGCTCGGGGCCCCCAGGAAGTCCTTCACGATCCGGTCCATCCCCAGCGCGATCCCCCCGTGCGGCGGCGCCCCGGAGGCCAGCGCCTCCAGGAGGAAGCCGAACTTCCGGTCGATCTCGTCGTCGTCCAATCCCAGAAGCCCCAGTACCTTCCGCTGCACGGCAGGGTCATGGATACGGAGGCTACCCGATCCGAGTTCCGATCCGTTGTACACCAGATCATAGGCAATGCCCCGCACCGACAGGGGGTCGTCCGCCAGCCGGTCCGCGTCGTCGGGGTGCGGAAGAACGAAGGGGTGGTGGTTCGCCCACATCTCCCCATCCTCCTTCTCGAAGAGCGGAAAGTCCAGCACCCAGAGCCAGGCGTGGTCCCGGACCCGGGGCAGATCCAGGAGCCGGATGGCCGCCTCACGAGTGGCGGAGAGGGCCGGAGAGGTGACCCGATCCGGGCCGGCGGCCACCAGGAAGAGGTCGCCTTCCGCCGCCTCCAGCGCCGTCCAGTGGCCCTCGTCCAGCCAGCGGGAGAGGGGTCCACTGCCTCCCTCCGCCGTCCGCTTGGCCCAGAGCAGCCCGGGAGCTCCCGCCGCCTTGGCCGCCGCCTCGATCTCCTCCACCTGGCGACGGGAGAGGGAGGCCCCGCCGGCCAGGCGGAATCCCCGGATGCGTCCCCCTGCGTCCACGGCTCCCCGGAGGATGGCCGAATCGGCGGTCCCCAGGACCCTGGACCAGTCGCGGATCTCCAGCTCCCACCGCAGGTCCGGGCGGTCGGACCCGTACCGGTCCATAGCCTCCGCCCAGGTGAGCCGGTGGAAGGGGGGCTCGGCGTCGATCCCGGCGATGCGGGCCAGCTCGGCCATGAGCCCTTCCACCCACGCCAGGATGTCGTCCGGCCCCACGAAGGCCGCTTCCAGGTCGATCTGGGTGAATTCGGGCTGACGGTCGGCGCGAAGATCCTCGTCGCGGAAGCAGCGCGCAATCTGGATGTACCGGTCGAACCCCGCCGTCATGAGGATCTGCTTGTAGATCTGCGGGCTCTGGGGGAGGGCGTAGAACTCCCCGGGATGGACCCGGCTCGGGACCAGGTAGTCCCTGGCTCCCTCCGGCGTCCGCTTGGTGAGCATGGGCGTTTCCACCTCCACGAACCCGAGGCCGTGGAAGTAGTTTCGCGTGGCCAGGATGAGCTGGTGCCGGAGAAGGAGGTTCTGCTGGAGCTCGGGGCGACGGAGGTCCAGATGGCGGTAGCGGAGGCGGAGCTCCTCGGCGGGAAGCTCGTCTCCGGGGCCGCGATACACCGGGATGGCCGGGGTCTCGGCACCGTTCAGGACCGTGAGGCTACGGGCCTGGAGCTCCACCTCGCCGGTGGGAAGCTCCGGATTCCGGGCGTCTTCCGGTCGGAGGCGGACCTGGCCGTGAACCTGGATCACATCCTCGGCGCCGAGACGGTGGGCCGAAGCCAGGGACGCCGCGTCGGTCCAATCGGGTCCGAAGGAGACCTGCAGGAGGCCCGAACGATCCCGGAGATCCACGAAGAGGAGTCCGCCCAGATCGCGGCGGCGGTGCACCCACCCGGTGAGCGTCACCTCCTGCCCGGCGTCCTCGGTCCGAAGGGCCCCTACGACGCCGGTTCGCAGATGCGTGGCGAGAAGAGCGGGGGAGTGGGGGGACGGCTGGGAAGGAGACGAAGGGGTCCGGGGGCTCATGGGCGTTCCAGTTGGGTCGCGGGGGTTCCGCGGCGGGGCGAGGACGTGGAGTCTCCTCCGGGAAGGAGAAGACCGCAGGGTCCGGAGACGGATCCGGCACCGCGAGGAGGGGACCTTCCGGACGGAAAGGCGCTAAGTTAATGGGACCCTCTACCAGGCTCAAGCGAATCGCCGACCCGTTCCACCCAACGCCGACCCGTTCCATGGCCGCACACGAATCTTCCCGGGAGAAGGACACCTCCGTGGACTCCCGCCCGCACCTCCTCGCCCTCATCCCCGACGAGATGGAGCTGCGGCTGCGGGAACATATGGCCGCCCGGGGCCAGCCCGCCTACCGGGTGGGACAGGTGACCGAGTGGATCTACCGGCATCTGGCCGTCTCCTTTGACGAGATGACCAACCTCCCGGTGGCGGAGCGTGAGGCGCTGGACCGGGCCTTCCGCATCGGCGAGCCCGAGGCCCACACCATCTCCCGGTCCACCGACGGCACCGTGAAGCACCTCTGGCAGATGGCCGACGGGGAGCTGGTGGAGTCGGTGCTCATTCCCTCCGGCGACCGCCTCACCCTCTGCCTCTCGTCGCAGGCGGGATGCGCCATGGGGTGCACCTTCTGCGCAACCGGCTGGGGAGGGTTCGGTCGCCAACTCACCATCGACGAGATCGTGACCCAGTACCGGTCCTCGGCCAGGTGGCTCCGGGAGAACGGCCGCGAGCCCATCACCAACGTGGTCTTCATGGGCATGGGTGAGCCGCTGGCGAACCGGAAGGCCGTGCACCCGGCGCTGACCATCCTGAACCAGGGGTTCGACCTGGGGGCCCGGCGCATCACCGTCTCCACGGTGGGGGTGATTCCCGGAATCCGGGAGCTGGCGGTGCGGCCGGAACAGTTCGGGCTGGCGCTGTCGCTCCACTCCCCGGTGGAAGGGCTCAGGGCCGAACTCATCCCCCTGGAGAAGCGCTATCCGCTCCCGGAACTGCTGGACGCCCTGCGGGAATTCCGGGATGCGGGCGGGCGCCGGATCACCTTCGAATACACCATGATCCGGGATGTGAACGATGCGCCGGAACTGGCACCCCTTCTGGCCGGGCACGCCCGGGACCTGGGGGCCTTCGTGAACCTCATCCCCTTCAACCCCATCCCGGACCAGGACTGGCTGCCTTCCCGGCCCGACCGCATCGAGCACTTCCGACGGACGCTGGAAGGAGCCGGGGTCTCGGCGGCGGTGCGGGAGCCGCGGGGACGGGACATCGATGCGGCGTGCGGTCAGCTCCGGGCCAACGCCCTGGTCCAGATCGAGGGGCGCCCCCGGCCGCGGGCCGGGCAGCGGGTCGGGGTCACCTGATGCGCTTCCCCACGCGGTCCCAGCGCGCTTCCCGGATGAACCGGAAAGAGGTGGGTGCGGTCCGGTCGTAGGAGTAGTAGAAGAAGAGGGCCCGCCCCTCGATGCGCCACCGTTCGATGAGCCCCCAGTAGCGCGAATCCAGGGAGAAGTCCCGGTTGTCGCCCAGCATGAAGTAGTTCTCCGCCGGAACCACCAGAGGACCCCAATTGTCACGGGTCGGGCGGTACTGACCGGGATCCACACCGCCCACCAGGTGGTCCCGCTGCCACGCCATCCAGGGGTGCTCGTCATCGCCGTCCAGGTCGTCCCACCGAACCCACGGTTCGCTCTGGGGCTCGCCGTTCACCCAGAGCTGCTTGTCCCGCATCTCGAGGGTGTCTCCGGGCATTCCCACCAGCCGCTTCACCAGCTTCATCCGGTCCTCATGGGCGGGATCGAACACCAGCACGTCCCAGCGCCGGGGTTCGGAGTAGGCCGGGGTTCGGGCCGTGGTTCCGGGGATACGGGTACCCATGGCCACCCGGTCCACCATGAGGAAGTCGCCCACCAGGAGCGTGTCTTCCATGGATCCGGAGGTGATGACGAAGGTCTGTACCAGGAAGCTCCGGATGACCACCAGGAGCACCAGGGTGATGATGATGCTCTTGATCCACTCGCCGGTTCCGCCCCAACGACCTCCCTCTCCGGTGGGCGGCCCCTGCCGGTCCCGGCGACGGGGGCGTTCGGAGCCGGAGCGCCGCCGCTCCCGTTCTTGTCTGCGTCTGGACAACGGCCCCTCCTCCGGGGCTAAGGGTTCTCGTGCGTGACCCCGTCCCGGTCCAGCAGGCGACGGGGGTCCCACCTGCTCAGCCCATCCGATTCCGACGGCTCGTCCGCGCCCTGGGCCGGCCTTTGCGGATCCCAGTCCCGCCCCAGGATCACCGTCACATCGGCATACCGGGTGCTGTCCGGGGCCAGCTCGATCCCATCAAAACCCAACCGATCCGCCACCGCCCGAGCCCCATCCTCGTCGTTGGTTCGGGCCAGGATCCGGGTCTCCTCGTGATCGAAGGTGTCGGCGTTGCCGTGGGAGACCACGTCGAACCCCTCCTCCCGGAGAAGGTCCCGGGCCCGAGCGGCCAGCCCCTGGATCCCCGCGCCGTTCAGGACCTCGACGCGGATGCGGGACCAGCTCGCCGGTGGCTCAGGGACCGCCCGATCCAGGGAAGCCACCACTTCCACCGGTTCCGGGGCTTCATCAAAGAGATGGGCCCCGACCATGAGGCCCGCCACCACCACCGCCGCCAGGACCGCCAGACCCACGGCGGACCGGATCCCGCCCCCCTGTCGTCTTCGGCGTCGGGGACTCACCGGAGCGCCATCTGTCGAGCGCCGGCCGTGCCCTGCTTCCAGGGACTCTCCTGGGCCAGCTTGTTCCAGAGGCCCACCGTTTCCGGATGGAGCGTCCGGTCGCGCCCCACCGTCCCCAGGATCCGGGCCCGAACCACCTCCCGGAGCACAAGGGGAAACTCCTGGGGCATGCGGGAGCGGCGCGACTTCTTCCACTTCTTCCGGTCCCGGCGCCCCGGCTCGATGTAGTCGGCCACCACCAAGGCCCGACCGACCCCGCCCATCTTCGGGTGTCCCAGGGTGTGATAGGCCACGGCCCGGAGGAAGTCCTTATCGCTCACCCCCTCCTCCTTCAGGCGGCGGGCGGCGGCGGGTCCGTGGAGCAGGGCGTCGGGGAGGTGATCCAGGTCCGGCACCAGTGTCTTTCGGAGAACCGCCGGGCGCTCGTTCTTGAGGGCGTCGTGGAGAATCCCCGCCGCCCGCCAGCGCATCTCCTCCTCCGGTGGAAGCTTCAGGGTCCGGGCCCACTTCCCCAGAAGGCGAGACACCCGTTCCATGTGCTCCCGGCGTCCCTGACTGACCCGAGCCCAGGGGGGCACCTCGCCGCGACCGGCGGCCTCGACGAGGGGGTGGAGGGCTGAACGGGAGTCCGAGGAAGATTTCTTGGACGAAGACACAGGGGACGTTGGTACGAGAAGCAGGCGAAACGGAAGCCCGGGCGGGGGATCGGGCAGGCCCAGGGGTAGACGGTGGAACGCCGGACGATAGAAGTCCGGACAGAAGGTGTCAAACCCCACGACGGGGTCGATTGGCCTATCTTGGGAGATGCCCATGCGCTCCGATCCCCTCCTTGTCGCCGCTCTGGCCCGGGAATTGGGGAAACGACTCCACGGGGCCCGCCTGAGGTCCCTTCTCCTGGACGGGGACGGCCGTCGGGTGGTCCTCTACTTCCGGACCTCGACGCTGGTGTTCGAGCTGCACCCCCGGGCCGGATGGATCTCCAGCCTCCCGCCGGAGGAACCACTCGCCGAGGCCCGTCCCCTGGCCTCCCGGGTGGTATCGGTCCGGGCCATCCCCGACGAGAGCGCTCTGGTGATGGGGCTTCAGAGGGTGCGCGGTCGGGATGAAGGGGTGGAGGTGGTGGTGGAGTGGGTGGGGAATCGGTGGAATGCCGTGGTGGTGGGCTACCGCAGCCGCATCATTCGCCACGTCCTCATCCCCCGCGACGAACGGAACCGGACACTGGCGCCTGGACACCCCTACGCCCCACCTCCGTCCAACCACCGGGAGGGAGCCGACGGAGAGCTGTCGGAAGAGCGCTGGCAGCGGATCCTGGCGGACCTCCCGGAAGGTGACCCCACCGGAGAACCCCGGCGAGACGACGGCCCTGACCGACGAGAGGCACGGCGGCGGGCCCTCCTGGCCTCCGTGGCCTACACGTCCTCCATCAATGTGGACCGGTTCCTGGAAGCGGACGGATGGGTGCGGTGGAGGGAGAGCCTGGACCCCTCGGGTTGGTCCGCCTACCTGGTGGAGACTCCCCGGGGGCCCCAACCCTATCCCATCTCCCTGACGCCCCACGAGGCCCACCCCTTCCCGGGTCTCCTGGAGGCGATGGCGGCGGCCCGCTCCCGCGAGGAAGACGACCCGGCCCGGCTTCTCACCCTCCCACCGGGCCTCATGGAACGGGTGCGCCGACGGCTGACCGGACTGGAGGGGCGGGCCCGGGGCATGCGCCGGGAGCTGGACCGAGCCCCGGATCCCGCGCCGGTGCGGGCCCTGGGCGACCTGATCCTGGCCCGGTACGGCGACCTCCCCCGGGGCGTGGAACGGGCGCGCCTGAGGGACTTCTCCGGAGGGGAGGTGGAGGTGGAGTTGGATCCCCGCCTGCCACCCCACGAAAACGCGGACCGGTACTACCGGGAGGCGGCGCGGATCGAACGGGCCCGCCGGGAACTCCCGGCACGGATCCAGGCGGCCGAGGAGGCTGCGGCGGAGTGGCGTGGGATCCTGGACGAACTGAGCGCCGGAAGCGCCGATCCGGCCCGGGTCCTGGAGCGCCTCGGGCCCGAACGGGCGGGGCGGCAGAGCGGGCCCGCCTCCGGCCCCTCCCTTCCCTATCACCGCTTCCGGAGCAGTGGTGGACTGGAGATCCGGGTGGGTCGCGGCGCACGGCGAAACGACGAACTCACCTTCCACCACTCGAGCCCCGACGACATCTGGCTCCACACCCGCCAGTCGCCCGGAGCCCACGTGATCCTCCGCTGGTCCCAGTCCGGGAACCCACCGCGCCGGGACCTCACCGAGGCCGCCGTCCTGGCGGCGCTGAACTCGGAGGCCCGGCACGCCGGGAGTGTACCTGTGGACTGGACCCGACGGAAGTATGTACGGAAGCCGCGGAAAGGGGCCGCCGGCGCCGTCATCCCGCAACGCGTCGAGACCCTCTTCGTGGAGCCGGACCCGGAGCTTCCAGATCGCTTGAAGGACGAGTCGGGTTAGCTCACCGCCTCCCCGTCCATCCCGCGCCGGAGTTCGGCCAGGAAGGCCCCGGCCCCCTCCACGCCGCCCTTCTCCAGTCGATCCACCAGGGCGCTCCCCACCACCACGCCGTCGGCGGATGCGGCCACGAGGCGGGCCTGCTCGGGGGTGGAGATGCCGAACCCCACGGCGATGGGAAGGGCCACCTCCTTGCGAAGCGCCTCTACCTCCCGGGCCAGCTCTTCGCGAAGTGCCGTGCGCGCGCCCGTCACACCGGTGCGTGAAATGTAGTACAGGAAACCGCCGGCGCCCTCTGCCACCTCGGGGATCCGGGTCCGGGCGGTGGTGGGGGCCAGGAGGCGGATCAGCTCCAGCCCTCCTTCCCGGACAACCGCTTCCAGCCCGGCGTCGGCTCCCGCCGGAAGGTCGGTGAGAAGCAGGGCCTGGGCCCCCGCCTCCTTCGCCTCCCGCACGAAGTCGGTGAGTCCGAAGTGGTGGACGGGATTCAGGTAGGTGAAGAGGACCACCGGGGTGTCATACCGGGTCCGGAACCGGCGCAGGATCTCCAGGGCGCCTCGCACCGTCATCCCGGCACCCAGCGCCTCGAAGGTGGCCCGCTGGATGGTGGGCCCGTCCGCCAGGGGATCGGAGAAGGGGATCCCCAACTCCAGGATGTCGGCCCCTGCCTCCGCCGCCGCCTCCATGAGAGCCAGGCTGGCGTCGGCGGTGGGGAAGCCGGCGCAGATGTAGGGGATGAGGGCGGCCTGACCGTGGGCTCGGCGGGCGGCGAAGGCGTCGGAGAGGGTTCGGGGAGCGGTGGGAGAGGTCGAGGGATTGGTGGCGGGCATGCGGATGTCCGGGGTCAGGGCTCAGGTGGTGACGTAGGCGGCCACATCCACGCCGTAGCGGTTGGGATCGGCCGTCTTGATGATGGTTCGCCGGGGTTGGCCGGTGCGGGGATCCAACTGATCCAAACGCGCCAGGGCCGGTTCGGGCAGGGGTGCGCCGAGCGAATCCGAGATGATCTTGACCACGGGCTGGTGGAGGCGGGCCGGATCGGGGTTGGTCCGCACCACCACCGCCAGTTCGAAGGTGTCCAGAATCACCAGCGAGCCCACCGGATACACCCCTGTGGCTGAAATCAGCGTCTTCACGAGCACGGTGTCCACCCCCCGGACCGGGTTGGCGAGCATCTCCTGCAGGACCTTGTCGGCCGGCCAGGGCCGGAACTGGTAGCTCCGCACCGATGTGGCGGCATCGAAGGAGTCGGCCACCGCCACGATCCTCGAGTAGAGTCCCAGCTCCCGGGGTCGACGGGACGGCGGGTACCCCGTCAGGTCCACCTTCATGTGATGCTCATAGGCCATGAGCATGGCCCGTAGCGGCAGTTCCGCGAACCCCCGCAGATTGAAGAGGGCCAGGAGCCCGTCGGTGGGATGCTCCTGCATGGCCGCCCACTCGTCAGAGTCCAGCTTCCCGGACTTGTTCAGCGTCGCCTCGGGGATCCGCATCTTCCCCACGTCGTGGAAGAGGGCTCCGAGCCCCAGGTCGTAGAGGTCCTGGCGCCCCAGCCCCACCCGCTGTCCGATGATGACCGAGAGGATGCACACATTCACCGAGTGGGTGAAGGTGTAGTCGTCGAACTCCCTCAGGTGGGTCATGGCCACCATGGAACTCTCGTTGGAGAGGACCTGGTCCACGATTCCCTGCACCGCCCGCTTCACCCGGCGAACGTTGACGGCACGCCCCATGCGCGCGTCGGTGAGAAGCTCCCGGGCCACCTGCACACCTCGGGTGTAGGTCTGGCGCGCCCCGTAGAGCGCATCCTCTTCCTCCTCTTCGGGGTTCTCGTCCAGCAGTTCGCTGAGGTGGAGGTGGGAGACCCTGGCCTTCCCTACCCCTTCCAGGACCCGGGCGAAGGGCGTTTCCGGATGGGGATCGTGGAGGAGGAGGTTCAGGAGTGGCACCCACTGGGACCGTCCGATTCCGGGATCCACACGAATCTCACCGACCTGATGAGCCTGGAGGGTGGCCGCCACCGACGCGAAGGTGGAGTAGGTTCGGAGGTCCAGGCGCATCCGTTCGTCGTTGACGAAGAAGAGATTGCCGGCAAGCCGGATCTCGATCCCACCCTCCCGCTGCAGAACGAGATCAACGCCGGCCTGGAGTTCGTCCAGCGACTGCTGCACCACGTCGTTGTCCAGCGGATAGAAGCGCAGCGATCGGAGCGCGCCGTAGAAGGCGCTGAGGATCCGGCGGCCCTCATCCTGAAGCGACGGGACGGCCTCCATGAAGGTCAGGTCACTTCCGGATTCAGTCATTGGATCCTCCGCCTTCCAGGGCTCGGCGCACCGCCGTGCGGACCACCGCCTCCTCATCGTCCTGTGCCCGCTCCAATGCCGTCACCGCCTGCGCCCCCCCGATCCGCCCCAGGACCAGGGCGGCGCAGGCCCGGGACTCGGGAGGATCCCGGCGGCCCAGGAAACCCCGATGGTTCAGGATCCGCCCGAGGAGGGGCACCCCATCGTCTCCGGCCAGATCGGCATAGGCTTCGAACAGCGCCAGCTTCTCCGTCAGGTCCGCCTCCCGGATCCGACTCCCCGAGAGGAGTTCGGCCAGGGTCCGGATGGAGGGAATGAACCCCACCTCCGCCAGCACCCGGGCCGCCGCCATCCGGAACTCCCGATCCGGATCCACCAGAAGCTGCTCCACCGCCTCCAGCATGGCGGTGGAGGGCACCCGGCGAGCCGCCTCCAGGACCGTCATTCGAACGTCGGAGTCTTCTCCCTCAAGGAGTCGAATCAGCGCCGGTACGGCGGACCGGTCCCGAATTGCCCCCACCAACCGAATGGCTCCACGAACCACGTACGGATCCGGGGCCGTCAGAAGGGCCTGCACCCGTTTCCCCTCGCCTTCGGCCAACGCCCGGACGGCCCGGCGGAGGCGACGACGCACCTCGGGCTTGGCAATCTTCTCGATGCGGGCCAGAAGCGGACCCAGAGCCTCGGGTTTCAGGTGCCGGAGGAGGAGGGACAGGGAAGCTTCGTCGTCATCCACGGCCCCCTCCTCCAGGGCCTGGATCAGCTCCCGGACCGATTCCTCGGATGAGAACACGTCCAGGAGCCGGACGATCTGGGCTCCTGCCTCCGGTGACAGTCGCCGGCCGCGTCCAAGGGTTCGCTCCACCTCTGCCAGGAGGAGGGCAGCCTGTCGAAGAGCCCCCTGGGCCAGGAAGGTGGGAAGGAGCTGGCCAAGGGCCGCCACAATCTCCAACTGGCGATCCGGCGCGGTGTTCGGCCCATCCAGCCGGTCCATGAGAGCGTTCAGGACCGACCCGCCCAGGTCCTGCTCCAACTCGGCCCGGTAGAGCCCTTCCACGTAGACCCGCTCCCGCTCATCCAGGGCGTAGAGGGTGGGGTTGAAGTCATCGGGGTTGATGGAAGCCGGTGACCGGTCGGGTGGCGGAGCGCCGTCCCCCTCCCCGCTCATGGCCTCGCCCTCGAGTCCGGCATCCAACTCCTGTGAGAGGATGCCGCCCATGTGGGGGAGGTCGGACGAATCCACTCCATCGGCGCGGAGGAGCGTGCCCTCAGGCACCAGGTCCACCGCAGCGTACTCAAGGAAGCCGAGTTCCAGATCCCAGAGCAGGGTGACCAGGTCGTCCTCGGCCGAACGACTCACCCGAAGCCGGCGCAGCGCCTGGAGGAAGGGCTCGAGCTCCTCCTCGACCCCGGCCCGGAACGTCAGTTCTCGAACCCCATCCCGGTAGATGAGGAAGCAGAGTGAGCCGGCACGGTTCTCATCCCGGTAGACCTCTTCTCCCATCCAGACGAAGCGATCTTCGCGCACCACGACCTGCATCTGATCCCGGTGTTCCCAGATGCGTCGAGCGGCGTCCTTGAGCGAAGACATGAACCGCCGCCGCACCGGGTTGCTCTCGTCGTAGAGTTGGTAGGCCCGAAGGGTCTTGGCCAGGACCAGGAAGAAGTCCCGGACCTGCACCAATGGCAAGGACGCCGGATCTTCCCAGTGCACTGTGGCGTCGGAAGAGGTGGGCGGGGTTGAAGACACGGGCTGGTTCCGGCGAACGCGACCAAGTGGAGTGCGGACGGGAGGCGCTCCGCCTTGGTCCGGATTGCCGGCCCTCGGCGGAGGTGGCCTCTCCCGCAGTATCGGACCCGGCGCCACGAAGCTTCAGGCCATGGGATCGCACCCGGCGAACCCCCGGATCAAGCCCGGCGAACCGTCGGCTCCCCCCTACAGGAGGGAGCCCCGCCCCTCCACCCGGGCCACGTGAGCCACATCCTTGTCGCCGCGCCCACTCAGGTTCAGCACGCAGGGCCCCGCGGAGGTGAGCGCCTTGGCTTCATTGAGGATGTAGGCGATGGCGTGAGCCGTTTCGAGAGCGGGGATGATCCCTTCCAACTCCGACATCCGATGGAAGGCCCGGAGCGCGGCCTGGTCGTCCACCGCCACGTAGCAGGCGCGGCCCGTGTCCCGGAGGTGCGAGTGCTCAGGACCGACGCCGGGGTAATCCAGCCCTGCCGATACGGAGTGGGCCGGCGCAACCTGGCCATCGGAATCCTGAAGGAGATACGACAGGGCCCCGTGGAGAATCCCAGGCTCGCCCACGGAGAGCGAAGCGGAGTGGCGACCCGTCTCGACCCCCTCACCGGCGGCCTCAACCCCCACCAGCCGCACCTCGGCGTCGTCCACGAAGGGGTGGAAGATGCCCATGGCGTTGGACCCGCCACCCACGCACGCCACCACGGAGCCCGGCAGGCGCCCCTCCACCTCCAGGATCTGCTCCCGGGTCTCCCGGCCGATGACCGCGTGGAAGTCCCGGACCATGCGCGGGAAGGGAGCCGGGCCCACCACGGACCCGATGATGTAGTGGGTGGACTCCACATTGGTCACCCAGTCCCGGATCGCCTCGTTGGTGGCATCCTTGAGGGTGCTCGTCCCCGAAGACACCGGCCGCACCTCGGCGCCCAGGAGCTCCATGCGAAACACATTCAGCGCCTGGCGCTCCACATCCTCGGCGCCCATGTAGACGACGCACTCCAGATCGAAGAGGGCGCACGCCGTGGCGGTGGCCACCCCGTGCTGCCCGGCCCCGGTCTCGGCGATGATCCGCTTCTTCCCCATGCGCCGAGCCAGGAGGCCCTGACCGATGGTGTTGTTGATCTTGTGGGCCCCGGTGTGGTTCAGATCTTCGCGCTTGAGGTAGATGGGACCCGCTCCGGCCTCCTCCTCCAACCGACGGGCACGGAAGAGGGGGGTGGGGCGGCCCACGAAGTTCCGAAGCAGCTCGTCGAATTCGGCCAGGAAGGCCGGATCGGTCCGTGCCTCCTCGTACGCCTCCTCGAGTTGGTCCAGGGCCGCGATGAGGGTCTCGGGCACGTACCGGCCCCCGAAGGCCCCGAACCGATGACGGGTGTCGGCGGCGGGAAGCGTCGGGGCGGGCGTGGCGATGTCGGTCATGGGGTCTCCGGTGCCTCGGGGGCGGGGGAAGTCGGTTTTGTGGTTGCGGCGAGAGGGGGAGCGGCGGCCCGGGCCTCCCGAACGAACTTGTGGATACGGTGGGGATCCTTCCGGCCCGGTGCCTCCTCCACGCCCGAGCTCACATCCACCAGCGACGGGGCCAGGCGACGCACCGCTTCTCCCACCGAATCGGGATCCAGGCCTCCAGCGACGCCCAGGGAGAGGCCCTCCGGCAACCGGTCCCGGCACGCCTCCAGTTCGGACCAGGGGAAGCGGTGCCCGGTGCCGCCCAGTTGCCGGGGGTGCCAGGCGTCGAGGAGGAGGAGATCCACCCAGGGTCCGAATCGCTCGGCCGCGCGCTCCATTTCTTCCCCACTCCGGACCCGGGCGGCCTTCCAGAGTTCCCACGGACCTCCGCGGCGGATCTGCTCCATGGCCTCGGGCGGAGTATCGTCGTGGAGCTGCACCACAGCGGCTCCCGCCCTTCGGGCTACCGACACCACCTCGTCCGGTGCCAGCCCCGCCAGCACCACCGCCAGGGGAAGGTCGGCGGCCCGGCCCAGCGACCGAGCCTCCTCCGGCGTCACACAGCGAGGTGAAGAGGGAACCAGAACCGCCCCCACCACGTCGGCGCCGGCCTCCCGGGCCACGCGAGCGTCGGCTTCGCGGACCATTCCGCAGATCTTGACCCGGAGCGCGGAGGGAGTCACGCCCTGGCCCCGCTTGAGGTGGCCCGCCCCGATCGGGGCTGGGCGGCCAGCGACCGGGCCAGCTCGGTGGGATCGGGAGCCCGGACCAGGGACTCGCCCACCAGCACCGCATCCGCTCCCATGGCGCCGACTTCAGCGACCTGTTCCGGCGTGGAGATCCCGCTCTCCGAGACCAGGATCACCTCGGGAGCAACCCGGGGTGCGAGCCGCCTGGTCACCGCCAGATCAGTCCGGAAGGTGCGAAGATCCCGGTTGTTGATCCCCACGATGCCGGCGCCCGAGGCCAGGGCACGGTCCAGTTCGGTCTCGTCGTGGGCTTCCACCAGCGCCGCCATCCCCAGCGACTCGGCAAGCTCGCGGAGTTCGCGGAGAGGACCGTCGTCCAGGATCCGGACGATGAGGAGAATGGCGTCGGCCCCGGCGGCCCGAGCCTCCCAGACCTGTACCGGGTCGATGAGGAAATCCTTGCGGAGAACCGGGATCCGAACAGATCCCCCTACGGCCGTGAGGTCGGCCAGGGACCCCTGGAAGTAGTCCTTGTCGGTGAGCACCGAGAGCGCCGCGGCGCCGCCCGCCTCGTAGGCCCGGGCCTGGGTGACGGGGTCGAGTTCCGGGCGGATGGCGCCTGCGCCGGGCGAGCGCCGTTTGACCTCGGCGACGAGGGCCACACGGCCATGGGCGGGACGAAGGGCTCCACGGAGATCCCGGGGGGAGGGCCGATCCCGGGCCCGGTCACGGAGCTCGTGGGCTCGGGGCCTCAAGGCCTCCAACTCCCGGTGTTTCGTTTCCACGATCCGGGCCAGGATGTCCGGCATGGGCTCGGTCGAAGGCTCCGGCGAGGTTGACATAGGCGAAGAAACTCCTTGCGTGGCTCGAGGGATTCGATGTATCTTCGGTTCGGATTCTCTTCGGGTCGGCGAGACACCTTCGGCGGCCCGGACCCCGGCTCCCCAAGCTCCGGAGGACGGACCTCCCATGGCGCTCACGAAACGGCAGAAGCTGATCCTGGACTTCATCGAAGGCTACATCGAGGACCACGGGTACGCCCCCAGCTTCGAGGAGATCGCCGGGGCCTTCGGGTACACCTCGCTGGCTACCGTCCACGAACACGTAAGCAATCTGGAGCGGAAGGGCTACATCCGGAAGGCGTTCAACCAGAGCCGATCCATCGAGTTGGTGCGGCGCGACGCCCTCCCCGGAGCGGTCGAACTCCCCCTCCTTGGGGAGGTGGCCGCCGGTCAGCCCATCGAAGCGGTCCCGGACACCGAGACGGTGCTGGTGCCGCCGGACCTTCTCCGGAAGAAGGGGGAGAACTACGTCCTTCGGGTCGTGGGGAACTCCATGATCGACGAGCAGATTCGGGACGGTGACTACATCATCGTGAACAGCCGACCCACCGCCGAGGACGGAGAAATGGTGGTGGCCCTGGTGGGAGGTGAGTCGGCGACGGTGAAGAAGCTCTACCGGGAGCGGGACGGCCGGGTGCGCCTGCAGCCGGCCAATGAGACCCTTTCACCCATCTTCGTGGACCCTGACAACCTCACCGTTCAGGGGATCGTGGTGGGCGTCATCCGGAGGTACTGATCCATGCGAACCACCTTCCTTGTGGGCACGACGACCCGGAAGAGCACCCGATACCTCCTGGTGGGTCGAGGCCGGACGGCGCCCTTTCCCGGACCGTGGCGACTCCAGGCGGTGATCCGGAACCATGAAGCGGATGGCGGTCAGTCCTCGGCGGCCGCTCGGGACGTCTCCACCAGCGCCGCCAGGGTCCGAAGCGCGGCTCCTCCGTCCACCGCCTCCGCAGCCTGGCGGACGCCGTCTTCCAGGCTTTCGGCCCGACCGGCGACGTAGAGGGCCGCCGCGGCGTTCAGGAGGACGAAGGTACGAGCGCCGCCTCGGTCGCGGCCCTCCAGAACCGACCGGATCCGCAAAGCATTTTCGGATGGTTCTCCGCCGGCGATCTCCTCCAACGTCGCCGTCGGCAGCCCCAACTCCTCGGGTCGGATTGTGTAGTGGGCAACCGCTCCGTCCCGGAGTTCCACCACCTCCGTTTCGCCCAGGGGACTCACTTCGTCGAGTCCGGCCCGGCCGTGCACCACCAGCGCCCGAAGATGCTCGAGGGTTCGAAGGGCCTCGCCCAGCAAGGGAAGGAGTTCCGGGTCGGCCACGCCGACCACCTGGCGGCGTACGCCGGCCGGATTGGTGAGGGGCCCAAGCAGATTCATGATGGTGGGGATCGCCAGTTCGCGGCGAACCGGACCCACATGCCGCATGGCCGGATGGAGAAGAGGCGCGAACATGAACACGATCCCCGCCTCTTCCAGGACCTGAGCCATGGCTTCGGGAGAGAGCTGGATCCGGACGCCCAGCGCCTCCAGGACATCGGCGCTTCCGCTCCGGGAGGTGAAGGAACGGTTGCCATGCTTCGCCACCGGCACCCCGGCGCCCGCCGCCACCAGGGCGGCTGCGGTGGACACGTTGAAGGTGGAGACCTTCCCTCCTCCGGTTCCGCAGGTGTCCACCAGCTCATCGGTCCGCGCCGAGGACACCGGGATCATGGCACGCCGGAGGGCCCGAACCCCGCCGGCCACCTCGGAGGGGGCGTGCCCGCGGGCCCGGAGGCCCATGAGGAGGGCTGCCGTTTGTACCGGGCTGGCCTGTCCTTCCATGACGGTGTCGAAGGCCGCCTCGGCCTCGTCGACGGTCAGGACGTGGCCATGCGCAATGCGGGAGAGGATGGCGGGGAGGGAAGACGAGTCTGAATCGGTCATGAACGAAGCAGGGGAAGAGGCCGGACAGGTAGGTCGGTGCGGTGCCGCATGGCTCCGGACCATACATCGCAGGCCTTCCCTGGGTCAACCGACACCATTGACGCTCCCCAACCCATGGCTACCTTTTCCCCGTGTCCGACCTCAACCGTTTCGCCCTCCGGATCCACTACGATGGATCCGCGTTCCACGGCTGGCAGCTTCAGGCCCGGGAGCGG
>REEG01000283.1 GCA_007695195.1 Gemmatimonadales bacterium
CCCATCAGCGGCACCCGGGCGGAGCGGTATCAGGTGGTCCTGCATGTGGAGGCCGCGGCCCTGGTGGCCGAGGGCGGCTACGCCCCGGGGCCCGAGTCCGCCGAGCCGGGTGGCGTCCAGTCCCCCCAATGCGAGCTGGAGGATGGGACGCGACTTTCAGCTGAAAGTGCCCGGCGCCTCTGCTGCGATGCGGGGCTCGTCCGGATGGTGCATGATCCGGACGGTCGGATCCTGGACGTGGGGCGTCGGACCCGAACCATCCCGCCGGCCCTGCGTCGCGCCCTGGACGCCCGGGATCGGGGGTGCCGCTTCCCCGGCTGCGGAAGCCGCTTCGCCGATGGCCATCATGTCCGCCACTGGGCCGATGGCGGGGCCACGAGCCTCGACAACTGCCTCCTCCTCTGCCGCTTCCATCACCGCCTGGTCCATGAGGGCAGGTGGAAGGTGGAGTGGTCCGGCCCCGGCAAGCCCGGTGCCCGGCACCCCGTCTTCCTCGATCCCCGGGGCGGGATGCATTTCGATGGGCGCTGGACCGACCCGCGGACCGACGGGCGACCGGGCCCGCAGACGGACCCGCGATCGGACTCGCAAACCAACCCGCGACCGGACCCGCGCACGGATCCCCGGGCCGATCAGGACCTCGCCCAGACCCTCGTCACCGCAAACCTCCAGCGCGGCACCTCACCCGACGGCTGGACCGCCGCCGTCGACTGGTCCCGGGAACAGGACGTCCCGGATCAGGTCTACTTCCCCGCCATCGAGGCGCTGGGGTAGGCGCTGGGGCGAGGCGCTGGGGTCGCTCATGGGCGCGGTCCGGGGGGTAACCCGAAAACCAGCGAATGATGGTCCGCTGATAGGACCGGTCTCGGAAGATCCGTCTCAAGAAATCAGGTTCAGAAGATCAGGCTCAGAAGATCAGGCTCAGAAGTCATAAGAAAGGGATGGGTGCCAGCCGGATCCGGGCGGCCCACTCCATGAATCGATGGGTATAGGCGCGGATGTGACGACCGCCGCCATAGACCTCGATCATGTAGAACGCGTGGGGCGGGTACGTCATCAACTGGTCGACTCCGCCGATGGCCGGTGCCTCGTCGATATAGACGGAAGGTGGGAAGGGACGCCCTCTGGAATGGACACACCACGGCTCCCGGATGTGGCCGGGGCACCGGCTGACCGTCATTCCCATGTGGCGGGTGACCAGATCCACCACGTCGTGGGCCGCACTCGTGAGGAGCTGCGCCTCTCCGAAAACCCGGATGGAGGTCGCCGCGCTTCGGCGCCGCCGCTCGAATCGGTCGGCTACCACTTCAAAGCCCTCCAGAATCACCGGATTTGGAAGGAGTTGGAACTCCAGGGGAGGGAATGGATCGTGGAAGTCCACCCAGAAACGTGCCTGGGTGTAGCCGATTCGCTGGATCTCAACCTCGTGGCTACCTGAAGGAATGTCCGGAATCCGGAATCCACCATCGGCGCGAGTGAGAAAGCCGATGTTCTGATCCGGCAGATAGACCTGGGCCCCCTCGACGGGGGTGCCGGAGTCCAGGTCCAAGACGACTCCCTGAAAGACCCCGTCACCCTCACGCTGGTCCGTTTCCGGGCGCTCCTGGGCACCCAACGGTGCAGCGATGGAAGCGACAACAACGAGGAGGATCCCGAGGGAGCAGGAGCCCGAAAAGGATTCTGGGAGAAGCGCAGGAGGGGGGGAGAGCCAAGTGCCGGACCTGGACCCGGACATCCTGCGGAACGGGAAGGAGGGGAGGGTTGCCATGGTGCACCTCCGAGCTCACGCTGGTGGGCAGTACCGGATGGCGGCGGGCTGGCGGCCGAGGGACAGATCCTGAGCGGGCCTTCGCTCAGAGCGTCGCGTCGACCACGGTATCAACCGCATCAACCAGTGGCGCTCCCCCAAAGCGCCGGCGAGGTCCTGTTCCCCACACTTTCTCCCCGATCGCTGGCGAGGTCAAGCGGATCCGAGGATGGACCTCTCACGCAGCGCCGTCCGGGAAGCCTCACCGGGGACGGCACTGGAAACGTCATTTCCAGGTGCCACGGATGTCAGTTTGTCGAGGTCCGATACCTCATGGAGTTCCGCCGGCCGCCTACGTTCGCGGCGCGCCCTGACTCACTCCGTTACCGAACGGTACTTCCGGCGGTAATTAACCAGCGGCTCATCGGGCTTCCCCAGCCGGGTCTCCATGACTCGACCCAGCACGAGCCGGACCCCATCCACCGGGATCACACGCTCGACTCCGCACACGAGGACGGCGAGGGCATCGGCGACCACCGGGTCTCCCTCGGAAGGAAAGGGGGAGGGGCCGACAGGGAAGGGGTCGGCGAAGACCGTGGCCAGTCGCCTCTGGCGGTGAGCAAGGATGTTCACCACGAAGCGATGCCCGGGGTCCAGGAAGGGGAGGACCTGCGCTCCCGGTCCCAGCGAGATGAGGATTCGAGGAGGCTCCGCGGAGACGGAGGCGAAGGAACTCACCGTGGTGGCGTGGAGCGTTCCGTCCTCCTCCCGCAGTGCGACCAGGGTGACGCCGGAGGCCCAGTGGGAGAGAGCATCACGGAACGCCTCGGGGGATATGGCCATGGAATCCATCTGGTATGAAGAACGCTTGGGCGGAGACGACTCACCTTCACCCGGAGGAGCCACTCGATCAAGGCCCACAGGCGGGCGGCCCGCAGGAGGCCCAGACGGGGCCTGCACACGTGGCCCAAACCCGCGGTCCGCTCTGAAAGGCTGTTGAAGAAGTACAGGGCGCCACCGTTGGGAGCGCCAGGGAGCCGCATCGTAGGCGGCGACCCGCAGGCATAGCGAAAGCTACGTCGAGGGGAGCCAACGACCGAGGGGGCTCCCTGCCGCCCCAACCCGAAGGGAGAAGGGGGGTTGCGGCCCTGGATCTTCGTTGGGCCGCTTCACCGATGCTACCGCATCGCTTTCAGCGACCCGCCTTGCCCAGGACCGCAAGACCCCTTCTCGGTGGTCCCTGTACTTCTTCAACAGCCTTCTAGGGATCCACCTCTGGGCCTGGACGCGCCACAACCGCTACCGGGAGGATGCGGCCGTGGTCATCCGCTACATGAAGGGGATTCCGACACCGTTGTCGCGGGAGGAACTGGAGGAGTCGTGTCAACTTTCTTCTGTAAAAGGGGGGCCGCAGGCCCCTCCGGTCAAAGCTGTTCAGCAGTTCATCAGTTGATCGGTTCTCCTGCTATCCGGGGTGCGCCGGGCCGAGTGCCGCCCATCGAGGGATCCCTTCCTCCCGACGAGCTGGACCGGGTGGCCGAGACCGTAGCGCCCCTTCTGACCGACGAGCTCGTGGGGAACGTTCGGCTCCTGGTGGAGCCCGACCCTGACGGTGAAACCCGCCTCACCGTGGGCCGACAGGAGGCCTGCGGGCCGGTGGTCTCGAACCCGGCCTACGTGGCCGAGGAGCTCATCCGCCTCTGGCGCCAGCACCGGAGGGAGGCCGACGTCCTGGTCACGATCCGGGTGGATGAGCGCGGGCGGCCCTCCGAGGGCACCCTCCAGCAGTCGTCGGGGAGTCTCGCCCTGGATGACGACATCCGGCTCCTTGCCTCCCGTGTCACCTTCCATCCGGCGCTGAGTGATCGCATCCCACTCGCCACCTACGCCCAGCTTCCCCTGATGATCCGGCAGCGGCGATGAAGCGTCTGGCTGGCCCGGTGGAGCGATGAGGGCTGGGGAGACCGGAGGCGCTCATCCTGGACTGGGGGTCACGTGGTACGTTGACCCTCGGGCGCAAAAGGGTGGCAGCTTCGGCGACCAGCCGAGGGGAGAATGCGGGGGCCGAAGGCGAAGCTCCCCGACGGGCGGTCTCCCTTGACGGCATGCTCAATGACACGATAGTATGTCACGATTGAGCATTTCCCCGGAAGGAGGTCCGTCATGAACCCCACCGAGAGCCGGGAACGGCTGCAGGCGTTCATCGACTCGGCAGTCCCACGCAACACGCTGGGCCTGCTCTACGGACGCCGTCGAATCGGCAAGTCCACGCTGCTCGTTTCCCTGGTCGAGGCACGCCAGGGATTCTACTGGGAAGCGACGCGTGGGGAGCCCGCCGTTCAGCTCGCGCGCCTCGGCGAAGCCCTGGGGGCTTACCTCGGGGTGGGCCGGCTGTCGCTCGACAGCTGGGAGGAAGCACTGCAGCGCCTGCTTGGACTCGGAGCCTCCGGCCCCCTCCCCGTGGTTCTGGATGAGTTCGGCTACGTGCTGGAAGCGGGCTCGACGGTCGATTCGGTTCTCGCCTCCCTGCTCGGGCCGGGCGGCCGCCAGGCACACCCCGGCCAGGCGCGACTGATCCTCTGCGGGTCGGCCGTCGCCATGATGGCAGCACTGACCGAGGGGGAAGCGGCCCTCCGGGGACGCACCGGGGTCGAGATCGTGATGCAGCCGAACGACTACCGGGAGGCCGCTCGCGCGCTGGGTTCGAGAGCTGCTCGAGACCTGGCCGCGCGGGTATTCGCCGTCATCGGTGGCGTCATCGGCTACGCCACTGACATGGTGGACCACGACCTCCCCTCCAGCCTCGCGGACTTCGATCGCTGGGTCGTCCAGCGCGTGCTTTCCAGCGCGGCGACGCTGCACCATGAGGCAACCACGCTGATGGCAGAGGATCCGACCCTGGCTGCCGCACGCACCACGATGCATCACAGCATCCTTGGCGCGATCGCCAACGGGTCAGTCACGGCGGGGACCATCTCGAGGAAGCTGAAGCGCCCGATTTCCAACCTGGACCCCGTGCTGAAGCGCCTCATTTCCGCCGGATTCGTGGTCAGACACGACGACCCTGCCCGGGCCCAGCGACCGACGTATGCGCTGGCCGATCCCTTCCTCCAGTTCCACTTCGCGATTCTGGAACCCCACGGCGCCCTCCTGCGCGGCCGAGATCCCTTCGAGGTGTGGGAGCAGCGACTGCGTCCGAGCTTCAATGCTCGCGTGCGTGGACCGGTCTTCGAGGAGCAGGCAAGGGTGTGGGTGCGGCGCTTCGCAGACCCGGCGACTCTGGGGGGCTTCCCCGACCATACCGGCCCCTCCTCTGCGACCATCGATGGAACGGAGTGCCAGCTTGACATCCTCGTCGCTGCCGGCGGCGAGGGCGTCCCCCCGTCCCAGCGGGAGGTGCAGGCCATCGGCGAGGCGAAGGTCGGAGAGACGGTCGGCACCGGGCACCTGCGCAGGCTGGAAAGAGCGCGGGCCTCCCTGGGATCGAGGGCCGCTCACGCCCGGCTTCTTCTGTTCGCCCCTGACTTCGATGCGGACCTGCGGGCCGACTCCCGGGTCCGCGATGACGTGGAACTGGTCGATCTTGATCGCCTGTACCAGGGGTCGTGAACACAACCCTCGCATCATCCATCCTTCCCCCCCTTCCCGCGCCCGGCTACCCGTCCCCCCCGCCCAGGATCTCGAGGCGCCGGGAGGCGGTGACCTCCTCCCCCTGGCCGTCGCGGGCGTTCACCTGGAAGGTGTAGCGGCCCGGCTCGAGGCGGGAGAGGTC
>REEG01000269.1 GCA_007695195.1 Gemmatimonadales bacterium
CTGGGTCACCGTGGCCACCGACTCGTTGGTGGAACGCCACTCCAGCTCACGGTCCAGGGGCTCACCCTCGGCGGAAACAGGCACCGCCTCGATCTGCACTGTCTGTCCCGGAGACAGCACCGCCTGGGCCGGATCCACTTCGATCCGGTCCACGGGAATGGGAGCGGTGCGGAAGTCCCGGGCTCCACCCTCCGCCTCGCCGGCAGAGGTGATGGCGACGATCTCGTACCAGTAGCGGGTGTCCGGCGCCAGCCCCGTCACCGCCTGACTCACAATAGTGCTTCCACTCCCTGGAGGTACCTCGCCGGCACCCACGGTCACCACATCCTGAAGCGCCGGGTCGGTGCCGATGCGGAAGAACACCCTGGCAGCCAGTCCGCCGCCATCCACCTCACCCCGGAGGGTGGCCGCTCCGGACTCGATCCCGGTGGCCGCCAACGTCTGGGCCGTGGGAGCACTGGCCAGCACCTGTACGGCGGCCGTCCCCACCACCCCATCCACCGTAGCTCGGATCTCGGTGGAGCCAATGGCCACCGCCGTCACCAGCCCGGTACCCGACACCGTGGCCACGCCGGCATCCACCGACGTCCAGGTCACGTCCCGGTCCAGTGCGTTCCCACTGTCATCGAAGGCAGTGGCCGTAAGTCGCACCGTGTCCCCAGGGTTCAGCTCGGAAAGGCCCGGCTGCACCGCCACCCGGGTCACCGGCGCTCCCGGCGTGGCAAAGCTCACGATCTCGCCGCGCGACGTCCCCGCTTCACTCTCGGCTACCACCCGGAAGTAGTACCGGGTGCCTGCCTCGAGGCCCGTGATGCTGCGACGTATGGTGACTGAGCCGGCGCCGGCCGCCAACTCCTGCACTTCCGTGAGGTTGGGCTCGGAAAGATTGGGATCCTCACTCCACTCGAAGCGAACCCCCACGCCAAGTCCACCTCCATCCACACGACCCCTCAGCACTGCGCCGTCCTGCTCCACCTCCTCGGCGCCCAGTGTCTCGGCAGAGGGCGGTCCGGGCACTACATCCACCTGAGCCCGGCCCACCACACCATCCACGATGGCCCGGATCTCAGCCGTCCCCAAAGCCACGCCCGTGGCCACCCCGGCGCCGGTGACCGACACCACGGAGGCGGACGATGTGGTCCACTGAACGGCCCGCTCCAGCTCATTTCCGTCAGCGTCAAGGACCCGGGCGGTAAAGCGCCGAGTGTCCCCGACCTGGAGTGTCGCCTCCGCCGGCGTCACATCCACCCGATCCACCGGCACGTCAGGGGTCCGGAAGGAGAGGATCTGGCCCTGGGCTGAACCGGCTTCGTTCTCAGCCACGATCCGGAAATAGTAGAGGCCCAGACGGTCCAGTCCTTCGAGCCGCGCCGATACGAGCGAAGGGCCGGCGGCGCCTTCCACCACCTGCAACTCCGTCGTGCGGGCATCGGAGAGATCCGCTTCCCGCCCCCACTGGAACCGGGCCTGAGCCCGGAACCCGCCCGGGTTCACCGTTCCCCGGAGTGTGGCGCCGGTGGGTGTCAGCTCCACCGCCGACCGGGTCTCCACATCCGGTGGCCCGGCGAGAACCAGTACGCGGGCCGAATCGGACACCCCCAGGACCTCGGCCCGGACCCACGTCTCGCCCGGCGACACACCCTCTACAGTGCCGTCCCCGCCAACCCGTGCCACACCCTCATCGGCACTGCTCCAGGTGAAGCTCCGCTCAAGCACGGTCCCGTCGCCGGCGCGGGCCTCGGCAGTGAGCCTGGCCGTCCCCCCGGGCTCCAGCGAAACCTCCGACGGAGCCACCCGAACGGTGGCTACAGGGAAGCGCGTGGTCCGGAAGGGGCGGATCTCGCCCCGTGTCGTACCCAGTTCATTCTCGGCCACCAGGCGGACGTAGTATGGCGTATCCTCCTGGAGGCCGGTGATCTCCCGGATCACCTCCACAAAGGCGACTCCATCTCCAATGGAACCCCTCGGCGTGGTTCGGGCATCGGAGAGACCCGGCTCCCGACCCCACTCGAACCAGGCTTCGGTCGCGAGTCCAAAGGGATTGACCTGGCCCACAAGGAAGGCCCGGTTCGGCTGAATGCCGGACGGGGTTGCTGTTTCCACCAGAGGGGGCAGAGCGGCCACCTGAACCGAAGCCTCACCAACCACATCCCCGACCCGGGCCTCCACCACGGCCTCACCGGGAGCGACGCCGGTCACCCGGCCCGAGGCCGAGACGGTGGCCACCGACGGAGCCGTCGAGGACCACACCGCCTCGGCTGCCATCTCGGCCCCACCGGCGTCGCGCACCACAGCCTCGAGGGTTCCCTCACCTCCGATGGGAAGCTCCAGCCGAGCGGGAACCACCTCCACGGAGGCAGCCACAGGCTCGACCCTCACCACCACCTGGCCGGTCGTTCCACCGCCCTGCGCCTCGATGCGGGCGCTCCCCGGCCCCACGGCCGTCACCACTCCGGCGGAAGAGACGGTGGCCACACCGGGATCCCGGGAGGTCCATCCGAACTCGACGCCCTCGATGGGGTCGCCGGTCCTGAAGAGGGCTCGGGCCTGGAGTTGGAGGGTCGCGCCCAGGAAGGTGAGCGCCTCCGGCGCCGCCGGCTCGAACGCCACCTCACCCACCACCGAGACCAGATCGATCTCGGGACTGGCGGTCTGGCCGGGCACAAGGGTGGTCTGGGTCTGTCCCGTGAACAGCGTTCCGCCTCCACCCCGGAGTTCGACCTGGATGGAGACCTGCTGCGATTCAGTCTCCACCGGCACCTCCAGCGAGGCCCGGATCTCACCCGACGATCCGGAAACGGCGAAGGTCCCGGTCACGGTCTCTCCACCGCCGGACACCACGATCTGAAGTTGGTTGACCCGAGCGAATGCCGCCGATACCCCTGGGTCCACAGCTTGGAGTTGGGCGGTGTGCTGGAGGTTGAAGGCCACCATGGCGGGTGGACCGGCCGGGGCCGGGGTTTCGTACAAGAGGTCGCCGCATCCGGCGACGAGGAAGGCCAGGACCACCGCAAAGAGGGTCCGGTGCGTCCGCATCCGGCCGCTCATCGTCCACCTCCCCCGAACCGAAGAGCTAGCCCCGCCTCTACCCCCACCACCCCACTGTCCACTCCATCGCGGATCAGAACCGATCCGCCCCGGAGCTGGATCCGGGGGATCACCAGGACGTCACCGGCCGGGATCTCCACCCGAAGGCCGGCCCCGGCCAGGGTGCCTTGGTCCGTGCCGTCGTCCCGCCGCTGAACGCGGAGCTCGGCGGTGGGAGCCACGACCATCCCCCCCCAGGAATGGCGAAGACCTGCCCCGGCAAAGTAGAGCCCCTGGGACGGGCGGGAGCGGAGGTCATCCAGGAAGGCCCCCTCGCTCCGGTGCAGGTAGCCGGCCCACGCGACCCCACTTCCCTGCGCCCCGGCGGTGAAGGCCCAGGATCCCCGCATCTCCAACCGGTCCCCGGAGCGGAAGAGGTTCACACCCTGGACCTCGTCGTCGGAGAAGCGGTTCCAGTTGAACTGAAGCGCCAACCGACTCCGGTTCTCCAGGGTGTAGTCCACAATCCCCTGAATGGCCAGCGCCGCTCCGGGGCGATACCGGAACTCCGCATCCTGCACCGGATTGAACTCTCCAGGGATGGTATACCCGACACTTCCCCCGATCCCCATGCTGCCGGCGGGTTGGAAGAAGGCCACACCGCCCCCCACCCCACCGCCGCTCCCCCACGACGAGATCTCGAAGGGAAGGAGGTCTGCGGCCACAGCCCCCGCCAGCCCCACCTCCTCCACGGTGAACTCGGCGGCTCCGGTGGGGAGTGAGACCAGTCCGCTCACAGTCAAACGATTGGGAACGACCTCCGTCAGGAGCTGAATGCGGGTATCGGTGAGGCCACTCACCGACGTCTTCTCGCCCCCCGGCCGGCTCAGGCTTCCCTGGGCGAAGGTGGTGCTGGCCTCGATCCGCACGGCGGACCCAAGCCGAACCCCTGCCGCGAAGGGCGTGGTGAGAAGGGTGATGGACTCGATCCCCACCGCGTCGGCGTCGGAGAATCGGAAGGTCTGGAAGGTCGCGCCGCCCCCGCCACTCACCGCAGGGGCGGTGCTCTGGGCCTCCAAGGCCCCGGCACCCAGGGGAATCGTCATCCCTCCACCCAACGAGAGTCGGGCCTGGGAGCCCGCCGCACGGGAGTCCGCTCCTGCCCATGGCGTAGCCGCAACTCCCGGAAGGAAAAACGCCAGAGCAAGGAACAACAGGACACGTGCCTTCATCGGCCGCTCCCGGGAGGTCGAAGGATGATCTCGAGAAGAGCCGCCGACGGCGAAAGTCCCTCGGCGTTCAGGAATTCCACGCTGGGGTCCCGGCCCGTCACGCCCGGGATCAGCGCCTCCACATCCCGGAACATATCGCGGGGGTCGCCCAGGGCGATGGGACCGCGCACCGGCGGCGGTGGTAGCTGCGGCCTGCCCTCCATGGCCACCTCGGAGATGGAGGTATCCCGGGCATTGATGAGAGAGCGATTCCGATCCAGCCCATCGGAGGCCTCGGAGAAGTCCGGCTCTTCTTCCAGAGCCTCTTCCATGAGCTCGGCCGCCGTGTCGAAATCCCCGCCGTCTTCCGCCTCCAACGCCATCCCCAGCAGGAGAAGGGCCCGGAGACTCCGCGTCGACCGACCCAGGATCACCTCACGCTCCGCTTCCGTGAGCTGGATCCCCATGCGCTGGTGGAGCCCCAGGACCATGCGGCCCTGCACCTCGTACAGTCGCTGGAGCGCATCGGCCTCGGCCACGGGATCGGGCGACGTTCCGGTGCTGACGGGAACGGGCGTGGCCAGCAGATCCACTACATCGTCGGACGCGTCCACACTCCCCTGCACCACCCGGCCGGCCCCGAGGAGACGGCCGCTGCGCACGGCCGTAGCCGGATCGATCCGACCCGATTCCGCCAGCGCCAACTCATCCAGGAGGAACTGGACCCGGGACCGCTCCAGGACATCCACCCGCCCGAGGCGAGCCAGGTCCGAGGTGGTCAACTCCGCCAGGGCCCGCCCCAGGGGCGCGAACTGGGCGTCGGCGCCGATGAAGAGGAAGGGAAAGACAGCCACGGTTCCCGCTGCGGGTTCCGTATCGGCCAGTTCCGCCTCCCGGACCAGCGCCTCCCGCGCCGCCTCCTGAAGCTCGGCCCGTCGGACCCGCTCCAGTCGGTCGCGCACCCGCGGAGCCAGGCCCGTATCCGGCCCCAGCGCCAGGAAGGCCTGATAGGCTTCCCGCGCCTCCATCCACGACTCCCCGTCCTCGTGGGAGAGCCCCAGGTAGTAGAGAACGCCCGGATCGGACGGTGCGAGACCCCGAGCCCGCTCCAACGCCTCCACCGCGTCCCCCGTCCGTCCGGCCTCACGGTAGGCGGCACCCAGGCGCAGGAGGATGGCCGCGCTTCCCGGCTGATCCAGAAGCGCGGCCTCCAGATCCGGGATCTCGGCGGGTGAAGGGGCGGGGGGAGCACCCAGACCTGCGGCGCACCCT
>REEG01000286.1 GCA_007695195.1 Gemmatimonadales bacterium
CGCGGAAGTCGAACTCCTCGGGGTGATCCCGGAAGTACTCCCGGTGCACCCGGGTCCAGACCAGACGCCCGTCGGTGTCGATGTTCACCTTGGTGACACCCAGGGGAACGGCGCGGGCGAATTCGTCCGCATCCACCCCCTTGGCCGAGGAGTCCAGCGTTCCACCGGCGGCGTTGATGCGCTCCACCTCTTCCAGGGGCACCGAGCTGGAGCCGTGCATGACCAGGGGGAAGCCGGGAAGGCGCCGCTGGATCTCGGAGACGCGGTCGAAGTGGATCCCCTGACTCCCACTGAACTTGTAGGCGCCATGGCTCGTGCCGATGGCTACCGCCAGGGAGTCGCAACCGGACTGCTTCACGAAGGTCTCAGCCTCTTCCGGATCGGTGAGCTGGGCGTGCTTCTCGTCCACCTCGATGTCCTCTTCCACCCCCCCCAGCATCCCCAACTCCGCCTCCACGCTGACGCCGGCGGCGTGGGCCCGCTCCACCACCCGGCGGGTAATGGCCACATTGTCTTCGAAGGGCTCGTGGGAGGCGTCGATCATGACCGAGCTGTAGAATCCCGAGGCGATGGCATCGTAACAGGTCTCCTCGTCGCCATGATCGAGATGTACCGCGAAGATGGCCTCGGGGTACTCCTCCTCCGCCGCCCGCAGGATGGCCTCGAGCATGCGGACTCCCGCGTACTTCCGGGCACCCTTGGAAAGCTGGACGATGAAGGGCGCCTCGGCTCGGGCGTGCCCCTCGAAGAGCCCCTTGGCCTGCTCCATGTTGTTGATGTTGTAGGCGCCGACGGCGAATTTGCCGTACGCGACTTCGTAGAGCTGGCGGGTGGTGACGATCATGGACGGTCCTCCTATGGGAGACGGCTCGGGCCGGAAACAGGGAATGCGGGACCTGGCGGGCCCCGGTGGACGGGTCAGCCGGGGAAGCCTGTCCCCCGCCCCATCCACCGGTGAAGTTGCCCACCCTGAACCGAATGGGGAACCCCACCGTGCCTTTACCTGCTACAACGTCCGTTGAAGTGTCGGCCCTGGACGGCGAACCGGCCATCCGGGTCCGGGGACTCCGCAAGAGTTTCGGCGATGTCCACGCCGTACAGGGGCTCGACCTGGAGGTGCAGCGTGGGGAGTGCTACGGGCTCCTGGGACCCAACGGCGCCGGGAAGACCACCACCGTGGAGATCCTGGAGGGGCTCATCCCCGCCGACGAGGGAGAGGTGCGGGTTCTGGGCATGAACTGGTCCCACCAGGGCAAGGCGCTGCGACGGCGTCTGGGCATCCAGCTCCAGGAAACCCGCTTCACCGAGAAGGTCCGGGTCGATGAGACCCTCCGCCTCTTTCGCTCCTTCTATCCGGCGGGGCCCTCGGTGGACGAGCTCCTGGACCGGGTGCAACTCCAGGAGAAGCGCCGGAGCTACGTCCGGGACCTCTCGGGCGGCCAGCGCCAGCGGCTATCGGTGGCGTGCGCCCTGGCCGGCGATCCCGACCTCCTCTTCCTGGACGAACCCACCACCGGGCTCGATCCACAGTCGCGTCGGGCCCTATGGGGGATCGTGGAGGCCTTCCGGGCCGCCGGCGGCACCATCCTCCTCACCACCCACTTCATGGACGAAGCCGAGCGGCTGGCCGACCGGGTGGGGATCATGGACCGGGGACAGATCCTGGAAGAAGGGTCGCCGGCGGAACTCATCCGGGGGCTCGGCGGCGCCCACGTCATCGAGTTCGAGCCCTCCATCCCCATCCCCGAGGAAGAGCTGTCGGACCTCCCCGGGGTCCAGTTGGTCCGAAGCCGGGGCGATGTGCGGCTCCTCACCTGCCGGGAGTTGCACCGCACCCTCCCTGCCCTTGTGAGCCATCTCGCCCGTCAGGGTGGCGAACTCTCATCCCTCCACACCCACCGGGCCACCCTGGACGACGTCTTCCTGGCCCGCACCGGACGACAGCTCCGCGATGACTGACCTCCGCTCCCTGGTCCAGCTCACCCTGATCCGGATCCGGGTCATGCTCCGGGAGCCGGAGATCATCTTCTGGGTCTTCGCCTTCCCCATCCTCCTGGCCGTGGGGATCGGACTGGCCTTCTCCGATCCCTCACCGGACCAGGTGGAGGTGGTGGTGGTGGAGAGCCCGGACGCACCGCGCCACGCGGGACTGCTGGAAGGCAGGGAGGGCATGACGGTCCGGATCCTCCCGGAGGGGGAGGCTGTGGACGCGCTCCGGCGAGGGGAGGCGGCGGTGCTGGTTCGGCGCCTGGGGACGGGGGTGGAGCTCCAGGTGGATCCCGCCCGGGCCGAGGGCCGCACCGGCCGGATCCTGGTGGACCAGGCCCTCCAGGAGGGAGCCGGTGCCGCCCGTCCGGTGGAGGTGGGAGTCCGGGAGGTGGAGCAGCGGGGTCAGCGCTACATCGACTGGCTCATCCCCGGCATCATCGGCTTCAACCTCATGAGCACCGGGCTCTGGGGGGTGGGGTTCTACATCACCCAGAGTCGGCAGAACCGGCAGCTCAAGCGCCTGGTGGCCACCCCCATGCCCCGGGGCCACTTCCTCCTGGCCCAGATCCTGGCCCGCTTCTTCTTCCTGGTGGTGGAGGTGCCGGTTCTCCTCCTCCTGGCCTGGTGGATCTTCGATGTGCAACTGGAAGGGAACCCGGTGGCCCTCACCGCCGTGGTGATCCTGGGGGCCGCCTGCTTCTCCGGACTGGGGCTGCTGGTCTGTTCCCGGGTCCGGACCACCGAGGCGGTGAGCGGGCTCATCAATGTTCTGGTCATGCCCATGGTGGTGCTCTCAGGCGTGTTCTTCTCGACGACCCGGTTCCCTGACGCGGTGCAGCCCCTGGTGGCCATCCTCCCCCTTACGGCGCTGAACGACGCCCTCCGCCACGTCTACAACGACGGGCTCCCCCTCCATCAGGCCGCCCCTGAGCTGGGCATCCTGGTGGCCTGGACCGTGGGGTCGTTCTTCCTGGCCCTTCGCCTCTTCCGCTGGCAGTAGGGGGCCGCGCGCCCTCCCAAGGGCGGCCCCCGTCAAGGGCACACCCGTGCAGGGCACACCCGTGCAGGGCGCACCCGCCGGCTCAGGGGCGCACGTTCAGGCCCACCCACCCTCGGGTCCGGTTCCGGAACGGCTCATCCAGGGTGTGGGCCACCCCCAGCGTCAACTCCAGGCCCGGGAGGGCCAGTTGCGGGGTGGCGGGAAGGGTCAGGCGCTGCTCCACCCCCACCATGCGCCACCATTCGGAGCGGCGTGGATCCAGCGAGATGGCCTGGAAGAAGGGGGTGGGACCCGCCGAGCCCAGGGCCACCCGCCCCATGGCCAGCCGCTCTCCCGCCAGGAGACCGGGCGGCGCCGCGGGAACGGGGATGACCTGAGAGAGGACGGCGGAGTCCACGAGCCCCACCTCGCCGCCCCCGATCCGGAACCGTTCGAATCCGGCGGGCCCGTCGAGGCGGCCGTAGACGGCGTCGCCGGTGACGGAGAATGGACCCAGCCCCATCAGGAGGCCGGTACGGGTGATGAGTCGGCTCCAGGTCTCGCCGTCGGTCTCGCCCCCGGCCACATGCAGATCAAGGGCCGGGGTCAGCCGGACCCCTCCCCGGCGAAGCCGCGCCTCGGCAGAGGCCTCGGCTGCCGCCAGGACCCGGCGCGGCGACGAGGCAGCCTGGTCCGGGTCCTGAGCCGGATCCTGCCCATCCGACGCACCGATTCGCGCCGCGGAGCCCAGCAGGCGGAAGGTGTACCGACCGGGACCCACTACATGGGTCAACTCCGCCCCCGCCGCAGCCCCGTCAAGACGGAGGTCGGTGCCCGGCCCGGCCGCCGCCTCCTGCCGAACCCCGAAGCCCTCCACCAGAAGGCTCGGTCGCACCCCTCGGATCGCCAGGGACGCTCCGGCTCCGGTCCAGCTCCCGGCGTCGCCGAAGCGCGCCTGCCCCACCAGACTCCAGCGGCCCACCGGGTCTCCCAGGAAGAGGGCGGCTCCTCCGTAGGCACCGCCGGCGTCCCTGGCCCCCACACCCAGTACATTCACCCGTGTGGGGCCCCGGCCATAGCTGGATGGGGCCGGGACGGGCTCCACCGCGAAGGTGGGCGGCACATGATCCGGCCCCCGGGGAGCCACGGGCCACCGCCCCGGATCCAGGTGGACCGCCTCGCCGGCCACATCCACCTCATCTGCGGCATCGATCCGCCGGATGTCCAGCCCCCGACTGTGGAGGTTCAGGAACCAGATCCCGGTCCCGGTGGGATCCGGCTCCGGGGCCACCGCCGCACCCAGCACCCGGGTCAGCGTCCGGGGGGTGGTGGCCTGGCGGGCGCCCCCATCTCCCAGCGCCGGAGGCACCAGGGAAGGTGCCGGAGAGTCCATGGAAAGAACCTCCAGATTCGGCACCCCGCCCAGCTCCGACACCACCACCACCTCCGCACCCCCTGGAAGGGGCGCCGGATCGTACCGGTTGGCCCCATCGTCCGGGTCCAGCCAGTGAAGCCCGGGATCGGATCCGCTCCCGGGCTCCGGGAGATCCACCCGCACCACCCGCCACCGCCCATGGTCCTGGACCGCCGCCACCACCGCCTCCCGGCCCGGCACCCAGCGCGGCCGGTGGAACGTTCGATCGGGGGTGCCGGGGAGGATGACCTCCACCCTCCCCGTCGCCAGCGTCACCTTCACCAGGTCGCAACTTCCCCACGCACACCGCACCCCCACCGCCCGCTCCCCGTCCGGCGCCGGATCGGCCGATCGTACCGCGGCTCCCCGGGTCACCCGTCGCACCTCTCCCGACTCAGGTCGCCAGAGGTGGAGGTCCGGCCGGAGCGAACCGTCGCCCAGGGGCTCCCAGCGGACTACCAGGACCCGCTCTCCGTCAGGGAGGAAGCGGGGCTCGGTGAAGGACCGGCCGTCCCGCGCCGACAGACGGGCGAGCTCCCGTCTCGGCGGCGGCCGCCACTCCACCGCCGGCACATCGTCGGGGTCACGCTCCAGAAGCCGCTCCCGGGCTTCGGCCCGCCGCTCCAGCGCCTCCTCGTCCACCTCGGTGCTCCAGACCACCAGGGCGGAGGGCTCGTCGCGCCGATGGAGCTCGACCACCACCCGCTCCCCGTCCGGTGAGAGCGCCGGATCGCCGGTGTGCCAGCGGCGGAGATGGATGAGCTCGCCTTCGTGGAGTCCTGCCCCTTCCAGGGAGTCCCGGAGCGCCAGCGACCCTTCCACCAGATCCACGGTGAAGCGTCCGTAGAGTTCGACGGGCGGCCCCCCGTAGACGCCCTCGAAGGCTTCGTCGAAGGACCGGACCTCCCGGGCCGAGAGGCGGCGCCAGAGGTGCTGCAGGCTCTCCTCGCCCTCCCGGGCCATGAGCCACTCCACGAACGCCGACCCCGCCAGGTAGGCGGCGGCCATATCCTGATAGCCCCCGGCGCCGGACATCTCCCGGTAGCTCGGGAGCCGGCCCTCCAGGGCCCGGAGGCGCAGGAAGGCGGGACGGGCCGTGCCGTGGGGACGCCCGGCGCCGGTGAG
>REEG01000129.1 GCA_007695195.1 Gemmatimonadales bacterium
CGCCCATGGACACCCTCCACACCGCCACCTTCCGGCTGAATTCCATCCTCTACGTGGCCTTTCTGGGGCTGGCGTGGGGGCTGTGGGAGCGCATGCCCGACCGGTACCCCGGCCATATGAGCCTGGGGGGTGAGGTGACCCGCTGGGCCGAGGGCCCCGGCGAATGGATCCTCCTGGTGGCGCTCTGCAGCATCACCTTCGGGAAGATGCACCTCTTTCAGCGCTTCGTGGTGGTGGATCCGGACACCCAGCTCCTGAACGTCCCCCACAAGAAGGCCTTCCAGCGTCTTCCCCGGGAGCGGAGGATTCCGGTGATCCGTCGGGCCAACCGCATGCTGGGGTTCCTGAACTCCGGAACACTGGCCACCTTCGCCCTCCTCATGACCCTGGTCTACCTCGCCGCCACGCACCCCGGCTCCATCACCGTGCCCCTGGCCAACGGCGCCCTCATCCTGGTGCTCGTGCTCCTGGTGGTCATCCCCGTCGCCGAGGCGCTGGCCATGGGTCGCATGATCCGGCGGAAGTTGGAGGAGGAGGGCATCCCCCTCACAGACTCCACCGAAGGTGACGGCCATAGTCATGGAGGAAGTACGAGATGATCTCGTCCTTGTCGCAGTCCGTCACATCCTGGTGCAGGGCCCGATCCCGGAGGTGGATCTCAGCCCGATAGGTGCGACCCTCCGGATCCCGAAGGGGCAGGATGGGAAAGGCGAAGCGGCTCGTCTGGTACGCCTTGATGCGTACGGCGTAGAAGAACTCCTCCTTTCCGTCCAGGAGGACACGGATGGAGGCACTCCGATCCCCGTACTCCACCTCCACATCCCGGCCGTACTCCTGGAGTCCCTCCGCCACCTCTTCGAAGGCGGGCACCACCGTGTCGGAGATGAAGCCCCGCACCCGCAGAGGTTGCCGGGGAAGCGGCGGGTGGTCGCCGCCGGTTTCGTCCATGAGAGCCTTCAGTCGCGTCTTCCAGGATGATTCGGTCATGGCTGTTCTCCGGCTGATGTGGCATCTGCTTGTACCGTGGTGGACTCCCTGCCCTTGGCGGGGAACACCTTCCGGCGTCGGGTCCTCTCCTCCCCTTCGGCCCGCAGCGCCTTCAGGAGCGCGAAACACATGACGGTGAGGACGACGGCGAAGGGGAGTCCCGTGGCGATGGCGGCGGTCTGCAGGGCCCCGAGCCCCCCGGCGAAGAGAAGCATGGCGGCCACGGCCCCTTCCAGGAGTGCCCAGAAGACCCGTTGAATCTTGGGTGGATCCTGATTTCCGCCGGACGCCAGCATATCGATAACCAGGGATCCCGAGTCGGACGATGTGACGAAGAAGGCGATGATCACCACCACGGCGATGATGGAGGTGATGACGGTGAGGGGCATCCCCTGCAGGAGTGCGAAGAGCATCTGCTCGGTGGCCAGGTCCGAGATCACCCCAGCGTCGGCGCGCTCCGCCTGCAGCGCCGTGTTCCCGAAGGTGGTGAGCCAGAAGGTGGTGAAGGCCGCCGGGACCATAAGCACCCCACCCACGAATTCCCGGATGGTCCGACCGCGAGAGATGCGGGCGATGAACATGCCCACGAAGGGCGACCAGGCGATCCACCACCCCCAGTAGAAGAGGGTCCAACCTCCGTGCCAGTCCCCGTCGCCCCAGGCATCGATCCAGAAGGTGGATGTGACCAGTTGCTGCACGTAGTTCCCGGTGTTTTCCATCCACGAGTTCAGGATGAACACCGTCGGTCCCGTCACGAACACGAAGAGGACCAGGGAGAGGGCCATGACCATATTGAAGTTGGACAGGCGCCGGATCCCCTTGTCCACCCCGGCCACCACCGAGACCGTCGCCACCAGGGTGATGACGGTGATGAGACCGATCTGGATCCCGTCGGAGATCCCCACGTCCAGGAGGAAGTCCAATCCGGCGTTCACCTGCATGACCCCGAGCCCGAGAGACGTCGCTACACCGAAGAGCGTCCCGAAGATGGCCAGGATGTCGATGAGGTGGCCCATGGGTCCGTAGATCCGGTCGCCCAGGAGCGGATGGAAGGCGGAGCGAATGGAGAGGGGCAGTCCCTTGCGGAAGCTGAAGTAGGCCAGCGAGAGCCCCACCACGATGTAGATGGCCCAGGCGTGGAAGCCCCAGTGGAAGAAGGTGAGGCGCATGGAATCTTCCGCCGCCGCCTGGGTCCCCCCCTCCATCAGCGGCGGGTCCACATAGTGGAAGATGGGCTCGGCCACCGAGAAGAAGACGAGTCCGATCCCCATCCCGGCGCTGAAGAGCATGGCGAACCAGGAGAAGTAGGAGTACTCGGGCTCGGAGTCGTCGGGGCCCAGGCGAATACTCCCGTAGCGGCTGAAGAGGAGGAAGACCACGAAGCCCAGGAAGAAGGCTACGCTCAGGATGTAGAACCAACCGAAGTTGGCCACGATTCCGTCCTGCACCGCATCGAAGACAGTGCCCGCCGTGTCGGTGAACCCGGCCCCGAAGACCAGGAATACAGCAATGACGATGACGGCGGGAAAGAAGACCTGCGGGCTGAGTTCCAGCTTGTTTTTCCAGTCCATTCGTACCGACCTATCCGGTTACGAGGATCAGGAGGAGGGCGAACGCAAGGGCGACGGCGTCAGAAGTAGTAGCCCACGTTCACATTGAAGCGGTGGTTCCACGGGGCGTCGGGCACGCCGGGACCCAGGCCCGTCCCGAAGCTGTCGGTGAGCCACGGGTGGTTGTTTCCGCTGGCCAGATCGAAGTAGGTGAAGAGTCCCCCGGCGGCGATGGAGAAGCCAAGAACGTTCTGGTGGGTGGGCTCGAAGCCCGCCTCGGCCTTCTCCATGTAGCTGTAGTTCTCGTAGAAGTTGATCTGGCTGAAGGGGCCCCAGTCGATATCCACCGAATACTGGACCCCCAGGGTGGCGATCCACGCTTCGGCGGCCACGTCGTAGGGATCGCCGTAGGCCCCTTTGCGGATCACGGGGGTGGAGACCCCGTCGTCGTCCACGGCATCGTAGGCGTACTGGAGGAACTGCGCCTTCACATTCCACGGCCCATAGGTCCCGTCGGCGTGGGCGGCCCACGCCCAGCGCGAGCCCCACTCATCCCGCGCGGCATTGTAGATCCCGCCGAACTGGGCCGAGCCGCCCACCTCGGTGGCGCCGCCACCTGCGTGCTCCAGGGTCCGCGTCAGACGCACGTTGCCCTGGTGCTTCTCCTGGTTCGACTGCCCCTCGGTGGGGATGAGGTCATACGAGTACCGCCCCGCCCCGCCGATCCCGAAGGACGCCTCCCCGTAGGCCGGCCCCGATGGTTCAGGCTGGAGGAAGTAGGCCAGGTCCAGCTTCCACCCGTCATTCCGGTGGTGGGAGAGCTTCACCCCCATGTCGTGGTCGTCCTCGAGCCCCACGTAGTACGGGAGCTGAAACCACCAGTTGTGGCTGTTGTACTGGACGTTTCCGAAGGGGGCCTGGGTCACCCCCACCTGGATCCCGGTCTCGGCGCTGAAGTCGTACTCCAGCCACCCTTCCTTGATGAAGTGGGTGTTGAAGGTGGGGTAGAAGCGGTACTCGAACTGAAGCCCCACACCGGACGTTCGGGCCTGGACGTTGATCCGCCAGGTGTCCCAGGTGAACTGGGTGCTGTTGGGCGTCCGGTCCCCTTCGTAGAACGTGCTGAGAAGATTGAAGCGGACCGCTCCGCCCACATGGAGGAAGTCGTCGTCGTCCCGGACCTCGGCGCCCGCCCCTGCCTCATCTCCGGGCTCCGGTCCTTGGGCGAAATGCTCCGCCGGATCCGGGGACGGGGTTCGCGGGTCGTGGGCGGCCGGAGCGGCAGGGTTCCACTTGGCCGCCAGGGCGAGGGGTGCCCAGAGAAAGAGGATCCCCAGCCCGAGAGCTCCCAAGGAAAGGGAAGAGCCGGGGCGAGGCGACGACGGGTGGAGAAGGGGAAGTCGGTGGAAGGGGGATGGACGACGACGGCAGCGGGACAGGCGTTCCTGCAACGGGAGACTCCTGGAGGCGGCGGACGAGTGGACCGGCGGTCCTTCGAAGGTCCGGCGACAGGGCGCGTTCTCCACCCCTCAAAGAAAGGCGCTTAGCACGAGAGCCCCTCAACGATAGGCGTAGGAGTCACATTTCTCCGCCACCGGGGGGAGCCCTACTCAGGGGCCGGAAAAAAGTTCCCGGGCCGCCTCCGCTACACAGGAAGCACCGTCCCTCCGGGGAGCGGTGGTGGGATCCCGCGTCAACGCAGGATCCCACCACCACCCTCCTCCCGTCAGCTCCCGATCCGGTACCCCACCGGCGGCTCCTTCCCCAGCAGATGCCGGACGAAGTAATCCCAGGTGATGCGGATGTTGTAGGCCTCTCCGGAATAGCCATGCCCCCGGTTGGGGAACACCATCACATCGAAGTCCTTGTTGGCGGCAATGAGGGCGTCGATGAGAAGCAGGGTCGTATTGGGGTGGACGTTGGCGTCCATGGTTCCGTAGGTGAGGAGGAGCCGCCCTTGCAGGTTCTCGGCGAAGAGGTGGTTCGCCTGATTCTCGTAGTTGTCCCCGTCGTCGGTCACCTCCAGCAGCCCCTGCCACTTCTCGCCCCAGTAGTAGGTGTAGCCCCGGTTGTCGTGGTTCCCGGCTCCGGCCACGCCCACGTGGAAGAAGTCGGGGTGGTGGAGGAGGGCCGCCGCCGTGGCGAAGCCGCCGCCGGAATGCCCGAAGATTCCCACCCGATCCAGATCGATCCAGTCATAGCGCCGGGCCAGCTCCCGCATGGCCGACTTCTGATCGGGAAGCCCGTTGTCGGCCATGTCGCCGTAGTAGGCGGTGTGGAAGGCCTTGGAGCGCTCAGCGTTCCCCTTCGAGTCAATGAGGACAACGATGAAGCCCAGCTCGGCCAGAGCGTGGGCCTGCCCCCGGCGGCTCACACTGAATGAACGGGTCCCGACGCTCCCGGCCTGGGGGCCCGGGTAGATGGCGTTGATGACGGGGTAGCGCCGGGTGGGGTCGAAGTGGGAGGGGCGGACCAGGAGACCATGGACCGGGGTCACGCCGTCCCGGGCCCGGGCGGTGAAGGGCTCCGGGGCACGCCACCCCAGCGCCTCCAGCTCGGAGATGTCCGCCGTCTCCAGCTCCCGCACCACGCCGCCGTCCCGGCTCCGGCGAAGCACCGTCACCGGCGGGGTGTCCGGCGTGGAGTGACTGGACACCACGAAACGGGCATCGGGAGAGAGGTGGACGGTGTGGTCGGCGTCTTCCGGGGTCAGGAGGGTGAGCCCGGACCCGTCCAGCCCCACCCGGTAGAGGTGCCGGAAGTACGGATCCCGCCCCTCTTCCCGACCGATGGCGGTGAAGAGGAGGGTGCCCGCCGCCTCGTCCACGTGGAGGACATCCAGAACGTTCCAGTCCCCACCGGTCACCCGTCCCAGGGATTCACCGGTCTCCAGGTCGTACCGGAAGAGGTGCCCCCACCCGTCCCGCTGGGAGAACCAGAGCACTTC
>REEG01000122.1 GCA_007695195.1 Gemmatimonadales bacterium
CTCCCGGGCCGTGGCGGCGTCGGTGGTCTGAGAGGCCAGGGGAGCGGCCGTGAGGGCCCAGAGGCCGAAGGCCAGGAGGGGGAAGAGGAGCAGGGCCCGAGCGGTCTGTCCGGTGGGGACAGTCCGCCCAGTGGGGGTGGGGAAGGGGTGGCCCGGGACGGTGGAGCCAGGGCGGCCGGGGCAGGTCGGGCGGGTGAAGCGAGGCATGGCAACACGCTCCGGGTGCGGCGCGGGGGTGAGGGCGCCGGTGAGACTCGGCCGGGGTGAGAACTGAAGTCCCGACTATTTTGTAATATCTTGACCGAAATTCATATTTGTCAAGTAAATACTGAGACTGAGCAGTCTCGGTGGCCGATCCACTGAGAACCCCCTGGCAGGAGCCGACGCCAAGGGATGCCTCCGGGCTACTACCCTATGGCAGGCCGCCCGGAAACGGTTCATATTCGCTGCCACACCCTCTTTCGGGTGGGGCACCTCCAGGAGAACCATGAAGACCTACGATCGGACCTACTTCGACCATTGGTACCGGGGAGGCGATGCCCCCCGGGGAGATGCCGAACTCCGCCGCAGCGTCCAGCTTGCGGTGGCCATCACCGAGTCGATCCTGAACCGGGACCTCCGGAGCGTCCTCGACGTGGGGGCAGGGGAGGGGCGCTGGCAACCGATTCTCTATGAGCTTCGACCCGAAGCGTCGTACATGGGGATCGAGCCGAGCGCCTATGCCGTGGAGCGCTTCGGGGAGGCCAGAAACCTTCGCCACGGAACGTTCGAGGAGCTTCACCTCCACACCTTCGACGAGCCCTTCGACCTGGTGGTCTGCGCCGATGTCCTCCACTACCTGTCGCCGGCCCAGGTGCTGGCCGGCATGGATGAGTTGGCGGATCTGGTGGGGGGCGCGGCATTTCTTGAGGTATTCACCGATAAGGATCCCGCCGAGGGGGACCGGGATGGATTCCACCGGCGGCCGGCCGAGTGGTACCGGGCCACCTTCCAAGCCGCCGGCCTGCGGCCCCTGGGGATGCAGATGTGGGTCCACGAGGAGCTCGCCGCCGACCTGGATGACATGGAGACCTTCTGATTCGTGAAGCGGCCTGTCCGTTGGGGGGAGCCGAGGAATTTGGGGCTGTGGGGGGGGGCACGGGGCGGGCTTCGCAGGCGCGTGAAGACTTCCGCCCGTATATGAACGACATCCTGCACGCCAGGCCCAGCAGGGGCCGCGGAGGCCGGCCACCGAGCGACGGCTTACCGAGGTCGCCATGCCTCCGTCGGAACTCGAGAAAGGCTGGCGGTTACGTACTCGGGCTCCTCCACGATTTGCCGCCACAGGTACACGCCCCGATGGAGGCGCCTCAGCAGCCCCCTCCGGACGAATCGTCCAATAGTGCTCGACGACAGCCCGGACTCCAGGAGATCCCCCCGGCCCACGACCCCGTACTGTCGACGAGCGAGTTGGTAGGCCTGGCCCCGAGCCCGGAGGTCCATGGGGCGAGGGGTTGGCGACCGGGCCATGAGGAGGCATACGTCCCATCCAGCCATGGCGAGGGCACCGGGGGTGCCGTACTTTGGCGTTGCGATGGGACCTATTTGCCGTATCCCGTGGTCCGATGAATTCAATGCTTCGTCCACGGACACCATGGAGGGTTCATGGCCCTTTCACGTAGTGTTCTCAGTCTTCTCACTGTGCTCCTCCTTCTGGTGGGGTTGGGGGCCGGTGTGGGCTGGCGCCTCCTGACGGCCGAGCCCGACGGCGGGACGCAGCGAGCCGAGCTCCCCGACACGGAGGGTGTAACGGCGGAGGGCGCCCTCCAGTTTGCCGGAGCCCAGGTGGTGCGGGGAGAAGTGGTGGTGCGCGACACCCTGTGGGTCCGGGTCGCCACCTCCGGCCAGGCGGTGGCCAACCGCATGAGTCGGGTGGCGACCCGGACCTCCGGGTTGGTGGAGGACGTCCGGGTCCAGGAGAACGATCTGGTGGATGGGGGCACCCTCCTGGTGCAACTCGATACCTCCGAGGTGGCCATGGACCGGGCTCGCGCCGAATCCGAGCTCCTCTCGGCGCAGGTGGAGTTCGAGGAGCGCATGCTCTTCTCCGGCGTGGAGAACCTCCTGGACGAGGCGGGGAGACAGGAGCGGGAGCGGATCGTCCGGGCCTCCAGCGGGCTCAACCAGGCCGAGGTGAATATGGAGCAGGCCCGGATGCAGATGGAATGGACCCGGATCCGGGCTCCCTTCCCGGGCCGGGTTGCCGACCTTCATGCGGTGGAGGGCGCCTACCTTTCCACCGGTGATGAGGTACTCACCCTGGTGGAGCTGGATCCCATCCGGGTGGAGGTGAACGCCCTGGAATCGGAGGTGGCGCTGCTGGAGCCCGGGCGGCGCGCCTCGGTAAGCTTCGCCGCCTTCCCCGGCGAGGCCTTTGTGGGTGTGGTGCAGTCCGTGAACCCCCTGGTGGACCCGGAGACCCGGAGCGCCCGCGTCACCCTCACCCTCCCGAACCCCGACCACCGCATCCGGCCCGGGATGTACGCCCGCGTCGCCGTAGATGCCCGCCCCTATCTGGACCGGATCCTCGTGCCCCGCTCCGCCGTGGTGGAGCGGGATCGTCGGGAGGTGGTCTTCATGGCATCGGGACTGAACGATCAGGGAGAGGGGGAGGCGGAATGGCGCTACGTGACCACGGGATTTCGGAATGAGACCCATGTGGAGATCGTGGCCAGCGACGCCACGAGTCTCCTGGAGCCGGGGGAGGTGGTGCTGGTGGACGGCCATCACTATCTGGCTCACCAGACCCGCATCCAGTTGGATGGCGATCCGGGGACGGATCCGTCGAGGGCGGATCCGTGAGGGTACGATCCGCTCTGCTGGCCGCCCTGGTCCTCATGGCGGGACCCGTCCCTGGGATGGGGCAGGAACCAGGTGCCGGCCACGCACCGGGCACCGGGGACGAACCGATCCGCCTCACCCTGGATGAGGCGGTGCAGCGAGCCCTGGGCCAGAACCCCGGCTACCGCCAGACGGTGCGGGACCTCGAGCTGAACGCCCTGGATCGCCGGGACCTGTGGCTCAGCGTCCTCCCTCAGCCCCAGGTGGACCTCCTTACCACCTCCATGGCGTGGAACCGCCAGCGGGTGGCGGAGGGGTTCTTCGGCGAAGTGACCGAACGGGACGACGCCGGCACCATCCACACCTCCCGGACGCAGCAGCGGGTGGGGCTCTTCGTGACGGTGGATCTGGCGGAATTCTTCCAGTTCCGGGGGCTCGACGAAACGGCGCGGGTCCGGGAGGCGGGGGCGACGGCGCAGGGAAGGGAGCTACAGGCGCGGGTCGCCACTGCCTTCCTTGAGGTCCAGGAGCGGGTGCAGGCGTTGGAACTCGAGGAAGAGCTTCTGGAGAGGACCCGGGAGAACCGGGATCTGGCCCGACGACTCTACGCCCTGGCCCGGCGCGACCGCATCGACCTGGTTTCCATGGAGCTGGAGGTGGCGGAGCAGGAAGATGCCCTGGAGCGCAGTCGGACCGAACTGGAGAGCGCCCGCCTGACCCTGCGGACCCTCATGGGCGATCCGGAGCTGGGGGCGTTCCAGGTGGAGCCCGAGCCGCTCCGGCCCATGGATCCTGAGGCGCTGGACGAGGAGGCCCTGGTGCGACTGGGCCGGGAGGCCAGCCCTCGGATCCTGCAGGCAGAGGTCCAGCGGCGGGCCGCTGCCGGCACCCTTTCCCGCAACCGGGCCCGGTGGCTTCCCACCCTCACCCTCTCCGCCGGGACCACCCGCCAGGGCTTCGTTCAGGGGGGGGATGCCTTCTTCGACCTCCGGCCCGACGCCGGCTGGGACCGGGCCCTCAGTCTCTCCGTCCGCTTTCCCGATCTGGGACTCTACTTCAGCCGCCGCACCGAGCAGGGGCGCGGCGAAGTGGATCTCCGGAACCGGGAAGATGCTCTTCGGGAGGTGCGGACCGAGGTGGAGCGAGAGATCCGGACCCTCGTGAGGGAGCTCCGGGGTGCGGCCCGGACCCTGCGGACCCAGGAGCGGCGCACCGCCCTGGCCGAGGAGCAGGTGGAGCTGGCCCGGGAGGCCTATCGCCTGGGCCGCCTGTCATACCTGGAGCTACGGGAGGCCCAGGGGCGGGCCGCCGAGTTCCGGCGTCAGGCGCTGGCGGCCCAGTACACGGTGGAGCGGGGTCGCCGGGAGCTGGAGGCGCTTCTGGATGCGCCCCTCGCGGCGGGCCCGGTCGACGACGGGAGGTAGATCATGTCCCTCTCCCGGCTGGCCGTCCGGCGGCCCGTGGCGGTGGCCATGTTCTTCCTCGCCGTCATCCTCCTGGGGACCATCTCCTTCACCCGCCTCCCGGTGGATCTCCTCCCCGATGTGAGCTATCCCCGGTTGGTGGTGGTGACCGCCTACCCGGAGGTGGCTCCAGGGGAGATGGAACGCCAGATCACCGAGCCCATCGAGCGGCAGGTAGCCTCGGTGCCCGGCGTCGAGGCCGTCACCTCCACCTCCCGGGACGGAGTCAGCCTGGTGAACCTCCGGTTCGCCTGGGGCACGGACATGGACTTCGCCATGCTCAACACCCGGGAGCGGCTGGACAATGTCCGGGGCGAGCTGCCGGAGATGGCCGGTCGTCCCCAGATCCTCCGGGTGGATCCCGACTCGGAGCCCATCATGGTCATCTCCGTGGCCGGCGACGACCTGTGGGAGCTCCGGGAACTGGCCGAGAACGTCCTGCGCCGCCGCCTGGAGCAGTTGGACGGGGTGGCTCAGGCGGCGGTGACCGGTGGGCTTGAGCGGGAGATCCTGGTGGAGGTGGATCCGGAGCGCCTCGAGGCGCTGGGGATCTCCATCGCCCAGGTGAGCGAGGCTCTGGCGGCGGCCAACCACCAGGCCGCAGGCGGGACCATCCTGGAGGGGCGGTCCCGCTTCCCCCTGCGCACCCTGGGCGAGTTCCGGACCGTGGCCGAGATCCCCGATGTGGTGGTGGGGCGGGCGGCCGTCTCCGGGGGCGGTGGGAGTCGGGTGGTGCACCTCCGGGACGTGGCCCGGGTCACCGACGGCTTTGCCGACCGGGAATCCCTGGCCCGATACGGCGGACGCGAGGCGGTGGGGCTCCTCCTCTTCAAGGAGTCCGCCGCCAACACGGTACAGGTGGCGCGGCTGGTGGAAGAGGTGCTGGAACTCCTGCGGGCGGAGTTTCCCCAGGTCACGCTGGATGTGGCCCACTCCCAGGCCGGCTTCATCGCCGACTCCATCGACAACGTGGTCTCGGCCCTGGTCCTGGGGGGAGCGCTGGCCTTCCTGGTCCTCTTCCTCTTCCTCCGGGAGCCCCGCTATCCCGTGGCGGTGGCGGTGGCCATCCCAATCTCGGTGGTGGGCACCTTCATCCTCATGGGGTTGGCCGGGGTCTCGCTGAACATCATGAGTCTCGGCGGCCTCGCCCTGGGGGTGGGGATGCTGGTGGACAACTCCATCATCGTCCTGGAGAACATCT